>CAXNGR010000318.1:0-5516 GCA_964201265.1 Verrucomicrobiaceae bacterium | reverse complement strand
AATGAGGCGCAACTGCGCACATTCCTCGCATCAGAGCTCAACCGCCGCTCCCTTGGCCTTTATCGTGCCGAACAAGAGCCGCTCATCGATCAGGATCAAGAGCCGGATATTCGTGTGATTCATCCGCAAATACCGGGTGCCGTGCCTATCGAAGTGAAATTGGCAGATAAAGGCTGGACACTCAACGAACTGCTGGAACGGCTGGAAGTTCAATTGCTCGGCCAGTATCTTCGGGCACCAGAATGCTCTCATGGCGTATTCCTCGTGGGCTTTGCGGGCGGAAAACAGCATTGGGAAGACGAAGCTGGACGGCCAATGAAGTTCGAGGAGTTGATGGAAAGAGTGCGGCGGCGTGCCGTTGAGTTGCAGAATGCATCCCAAAGTATGGCGCGTGCGAAGGAAATCGAAATTGTCAGCATCGACTTCAGACCACCGACTTGCTGATTCCTTTTCCTTCTCGCATCAAGAATGCTCGATGGCTTTCTTGAGGCACACAACTTGCGTCGGTGAGTAGCTGTGAGCGTAAATGTAGAGCAGTTCGAAGGCTTCGGCTGCCTTATCCAACGTCACGAGAATCGTCACGCGCCCGGCACTGACGGACATGTCTCAGAAGCCGCCGGTGAGTTTGACCTCGGCATGCCAGTCGAGAGCCTTTTGGGCAGGAACAGGCCTCCTCAAGAGCAGTGGCGTTTTCCAAAGCAAACTGATCGTCGCCTTTGGAGGCGTATTCACGGGTGTGTTTGGCGGCGTGCATGGTGATGAAGGGTGGTTTCACCAACACCTACGAAACCCGTCAAAAATCGTCACCCAAGCACGGTTGCGGCCGATTGTCCGCGTGGTGGTGCTGTAGGACACGGAGAAGCGTTGACGGTGAAACTGGACCTGAACCGAATTCCCACCGCAGACGGCTGGGCCCTGAAATCTCAACAACCGGTCCTCCAGTCGCAACAAGGGGCGGATTCAGCCTCCTTTTCTCAAAAGTGAGCTCACTTTTGCCGAATCTGACCTCTCTGTGCCCACACAGTGACCCCTCTTCGTGGGCACATAGACCTCTATGTGGGCACACAGCGACCCCTCTTTGTGGGCACATACACCCGTATGTGTGGTCACATAGACCCCTCTTTGCGGGCACATAGACCTCTATGTGTGCACACAGTGACCCCTCTTTGTGGGCACCTAGACCCCTATGTGGGCACACAGCGACCCCACTTTGTGGGCACATACACCCGTATGTGTGGTCACATAGACCCCTCTTCGCGGGCACATAGACCTCTATGTGGGCACACAGTGATCCCTCTTCGTGGGCACATACACCCGTATGTGTGGTCACATAGACCCCTCTTCGTGGGCACATAGACCCCTTTGCAGGCAGAGAATGACCTCACTTCATGGCCAGAGTGTTCAGCAGAGACGATGGAAGCCATGGGAAGGCCGCCGCGACTGGGTGCGTAGTTCCTGCATGCCGCTCCGCTCCTTGCTGCTCGTTGTCCTGCTCACCCACCCCGTCCTCGCTCAAACCGGCACGGTTCCGGCCGATCGTCCGCGATCACGCCCCCCGTCGGCGTTGACGGGCTGGGCGGATTGGGAAAAGGGCGAGGAACTTCTCAAACGCATCCAGGTGCCGCCTGCGCCCGTGCTTTCGGCGGAAGACGAGGCGAAGACCTTCAAGCTGGCACCGGGGTATCGGGCGGAGCTGGTGGCGTGCGAGCCGATGGTGCAGTGCCCGATCTTCTTTGAGTTCGATCCCGAGGGGCGCATCTGGGTGGTGGAGTATCAGGGCTACATGCGCGATGTGCAGGGCAGCGGCGAGGGCGATCCGATCTGCCGTGTGGTGGTGCTGGAGGACACGGATGGCGATGGCAAGGCGGACAAGAGCACGGTGTTTCTCGACAAGCTGGTCATGCCGCGCAGTTTTGCCTTCGTGAAGGGTGGCATCCTGCTCCAGGAGCCGCCGAAGCTGTGGTTCTGCGAGGACAAGGATTGTGATCTGCGCTGCGACAAGCGCACCGAGGTGGGCACGATGGGCGTGGGCGGGAATCCGCAGCACACGGCGAATGGCTTGCGTCGCGGCATCGACAACTGGCTGCACTGCGCGGACTGGCCGCACCGCTACCAATGGAAGGACGGCAAGCTCATCGACGAGCCGACGCTGCATCGCGGTCAGTTCGGCGTGAGCTTCGATGAAACGGGCCGCTTCATCTCCTGCTACGAAAACAGCGCCATGCACATGGACCTGATCCCGGCGGAGACGATCCTGCGGCATCCGAACCTGGCCAAACTCGCGCAACGCGGCGGACGCGGCAGCTTCGGCGTGAATGTGAACGTGGCGAAGGACGCGGCGGAGTGTTTTCCCATCCGCGTGACACCGGCGGTGACGCTCGGTGCTCTGGAACTGCGCGATGACGGCCGCCTGCGCACCTATACCATCGTGTCTGGCACTTGTTTTTATGATGGCGATCAATTCCCGCCGGAGATGCACGGCAACGTCTTCGTGCCAGACTCAGCGGGACATCTGGTCGGCACGTTGAAGCTCACGAAGGGCACCGCTCCGCAAGCGACGCGCTTCTTTCCACCCGAGCAGGAACTCATCGCCAGCACCGACGAACGCTTCCGCCCGGTGAATGCACGCGTGGGGCCGGATGGGGCGCTCTATCTCGCCGACATGTATCACGGCATCATCGAGCACGTCATTTTCATCGTGCCGTGGCTGACGAAGCAAATCGAGCAGCGCAAACTCTATGAAGGCAACGATCACGGGCGCATCTGGCGGATCATTCATGAGCATGGAGCAAGGCGCATGGAGCCTGGAATGAGCCAAGCGAGCATGCCAGAGCTGGTGGAGGCACTGGGGCATGCGAATGGCTGGCAGCGGAACACGGCGCAGCGGTTGCTGGTGGAGCGTGGGGGACTCGAAGTGCTCCCCCTGCTAGACGAGGTGCTACAATCAGAAGAATCCAAGGGTTTACAGGCTTTGCACGCACTTTGGACACTCGATGGACTTGGCGCATGGAGCGAGGGGCGGATTGCTCTTGCTGCTGTAAACACAGACCCAAGAGTCCGTGCCGCCGCCGCACGTTTATCCAAAGGAAGAAGTGCCTTGCTGGACCGCAATGAAGCCGAGGAGGTGCAGCTTCACGCTGCCATGTCCGAGGCGCTGCATGGTCACAGAATTAACCTGGGGTTGCTTGCTCAGTATCTGACTCGGAACGAGTCGGATCTGGCCCGGGCAGCCGTCATGACAACTTTGTTTGGACATGAGTTGGAGATGTTGGACAGGCTCTTGGAAAAGGAGGAATGGCAGCAACGCTCGGCGCATCGCACAGAGACGCTCAAACTGCTCTCGCAGCTTATCTGCATGGATGACAAGAATGCCGCCATCATCGCGAAAGTAGCTGAAACAGCCGCTTGGCAACGCGAGGCGCTGATTGACGGCTTCCTGGCGACGCAGCCGAATGATCCACGGCAGATCAAGCCGGTGACGCTGAAGGAGAAACCGAAGTTTCTCGATGAACTGGCCGCGAATCGTGAGATCGCGGCGCGGGAGCGGGTGCAACGGTTGCGCATGTGCCTGACGTGGCCGGGGGCGGACAACGTGGTGACTTCAACACGCAAGCAGCCGCTGAGTGATGCCGCGCAAAAGCAGATCGAGCGCGGAGCAGCGGTGTATCAAACGGTGTGCGGCCTTTGCCATCAACCGACGGGCTACGGCATCCCCAATGTGGCTCCGCCGTTGGCGGAGAGCGAGTGGGCCACGGGCGAGCCGGAGCGGCTGATCCGCATCGCGCTGCACGGCTTGTATGGCGAGATCGAGGTGAACCGGCAGAAGTGGAACCTTGCCATGCCGGGCCAGGGCGCGAATCCCGCGCTGGATGATGCGAAGCTGGCCGATGTGCTCAGCTATGTGCGCAATGCCTGGGGCAATGAGGCGAGCGTGATCGAAGCCTCTCAAGTGGCGCTGGTGCGTGAGCAGACGAAGACGCGCAAGATGCCCTGGACGGCGGACACGCTGATGCAGGTGGATGTGAAAGGCGGCAACGCGATCCAGGCCGATGCGGATGGCGTTCTGCTGCTTCCCGCGAGCGCCGCGAAGACCTACGGGCAGAAGCTGGCCTATCGTGCCTCGCTGAACGTGCTCGCCCCCTGGCGCATCGACACGGACATGGCGGAGTGGTTGATCCAGGTGCCGGCGGACGGTGAATATGAGGTGCTGGTGACCTTGGCAGCGGATGAAGCGTCCGCGGGCGACGCGTATGTGGTCGAGGCTGAGAACACGAGCGTGAAAGGCGTGGTGCAGGCCACGGGTGATTATGAGAGCTTCCAGGAGCAGTCGGCAGGCACGATCAAGCTCAAGGCGGGTTTGCAATCGCTGCTGATGCGACCGGAAGGTGCGCTGAAGCAGGAACTGGCGGATGTGCGGGCGCTGCGGTTGCGGCGCAAGTGAGCCACGGGCACAATACTCGCGCTCCTGGGTTGCCAGTGCCGATTCTCCGGTCTATCTCGGCGCGTGGAAGACACCGATTACAAAGTTAAACTAGAGATTTTCGAAGGCCCGCTGGACCTGTTGCTGTACCTCATCAAGAAGGAGGAGATCGACATTTACAACGTGTCGCTGGAGCGCATCACGCGGCAGTACCTGGATTACATCGACACGTTCAAGGCCCTCAATATCGAGCTGGCGAGCGAGTTCATCGTGATGGCGGCCAATTTGATGTACATCAAGAGCCGCGAGCTGCTGCCGAAGGATGTGCAGCCGCCGGAGGAGGACGCGGAGGAGAATGACCCGCGCTGGGAGCTGATCCGCCAGCTTGTGGAGTACAAGAAGTTCAAGGAGGCCGCCCAGTTCCTCGGCGTGCAGGAGGTGAAGGGCGATGAATTGTTCGTCACCACGCCGGAACTGCCCGATCTGGACGCCCCGGTGGAGACGCTGGGCCAGGTGGGCATCTTTGACCTGATCCGCGCCTTCCAGCGCATCCTGAAGCGCTTCGAGAACACCAGCGACTTCCGCGAGATCGTCAACGACCGCTACACAGTTGCGGACAAGATCGAGCACCTGCTCGACATCGTGGCCGTGGGCAGCAAGGTGCGGTTTGAAGACCTCTTTACCAGCGCCGCCAGCCGTGGCGAGGTGATCGTGACCTTCCTGGCGATGCTGGAGCTGATCAAACTCAACCACCTGCAAGTCGAGCAGGAGCAGTTGCTGGGCGATATTGTGGTGGTGCGGCCGGCGGTGTAGCGCAATCGTCCCGATTGCGGCTCTGTCATTCCGACAAGCGGGACGCTTGTGTTACTTTCCCTTCGCCACCGTAGGAGCGGGCGGAGTCACACGGGTGAACTTGGTGGCCGTGCCGAGCAGCCAAAACAGGCCGCCGATGCTGCCAATCAGGGCAAACGCGGCCAGCACGGTCCAAAGGCCGGGGAGAAGCGGTGTGCGGAAGCGGCGGCGTCTTGCCATTTGGAAATGTGACACGGCTTGCCGCACTGTGCCAGTGCGGCTATGATCGAAGATGCTTTCCTGG
>CAXNGR010000317.1:0-5533 GCA_964201265.1 Verrucomicrobiaceae bacterium | reverse complement strand
ATCGATCAACAGTATCATCCAAACCGCCCGCCGCCGCGCCCGAGGCTTCCGCAACTTCGAAAACCTCAAGGCCATCTGCTATTGGATGGCTGGCCGTCTCGATCTCCAAATCCCTTCAGCTTTCACCCACCCAAGCTAGCGAACCGCCGCTAAATCGGGAGGATCGGCAAGCAGCAATGCCATTGGGATTTCCTGGGGACTTGTCTGAAGCCCATGTCGAAGCTTTGTGCATTCTTTACCTCAGCTTTGTGCAGGAGAACTTTGCAAAAAGAGCCACTCTATCGCAGCCGAAGCAGGCTACCTTTGATGGCTGCTTGCAGGGTCTTGGGTTCTATCGCTATCAGGCAGCCATTCCATTGTTCATCAAGCTCTTTGATCAATCAACACAACACACCCTGCACCCCGACGTCATACCGCTCGCGCGCATGGGCGCAAGTGGCCTCGAGGCGATACTGCCATATCTTGATAGCTCGAACGTCATTCATCGAGGTTATGCAATTGAGCTGTTTAGAATCGCTGCCAGAGGCAACCCAGCGAGCAAGTTCGCTAACCCGTATTCCAAGGATGAATACGTCCACATGATTCCTTTGCTGAAACAAGTGGTGGGTCGTCTCGCTATTATGCACGCAAAAGATCCATCAGCCGAAGTTCGTGACGCCGCAGCACAAGCCATTGAGGAAATTACTTCTGAGATCTCCAGATGAAGCCGCAACTGAGTGAAAGCGTGCGTTTCTTCGGCTTCGACAGCCACAGCCTAGTCCCACAGCTGAGCAGTTCGCTCGGCTCAGCCTCGAATTTCCCTACCGACCAATCCACCGCCTCCTGGCTCCTCAACGCGGCCTATGCGGCCGATTGGCAGGCGTTTCAAAGCAGCGGCTCGGTTGGGCCTAAATGAACACTCTTGATTCTCTCTCCATGAAACACAGCTACCTCACCACCGTCCTCGCGTTCCTTATTCTCGGCAGCGCCTCCCTTTCCGCTGCCGACTTCCGGCTCGCCTCAGCGCTCTCGGATCACATGGTGCTGTAGCGTGAGAAACCAATCGCGGTTTGGGGTTGGGCGGATGCGGGAGAATCCGTGACCGTCTCCTTCGCCGGGCAATCGAAGTCGGCCATCGCAGCGGCTGATGGCAAGTGGTCGCTTAAGCTCGATGCCATCGCTGCTTCCGCAGAGCCGCGTGTGCTCCTCGTGACCGGCAAGGAAGGGCGCAAGGTCGAGGTGAAGGACGTGCTCGTCGGCGAGGTCTGGCTCGGCTCCGGGCAATCGAACATGGCGATGACTGTGGCTGGGGGTTACCACTTCGATGCCGAGAAGGCGGCGGCGAAGTTTCCGCTGATTCGACATTACCGCGAAAGCTCCGGCCCTTCTGACACACCGCAGGCCGAGGGCAAAGGCGCATGGCAAATCTGCACACCGGACACCGTCGGGGGCTTCTCTGCCGCGTTGTATTTCTTTGGTCGCGAGATTCACCGGGAAGTCGGCGAGCCTGTCGGTCTCATCAACACGTCCGTCGGCGGCACGCCCATCGAGTCATGGGTCGCCGCCGAGGTGCAGTCCTCCGATCCAGAGACGAAGACGAACTACGACACGCGGCTCGAGGCACACCGGAAGTTCGATCCCGCGCAAGCGCCCGCTTTGCATCAAAAGCAGATTGCCATTTGGAAAAAGGCGTCTGAGAAGGCCAAGGCCGAAGGTAAGCCCTTCGTCGTCCCCGCACCGAAGGACCCGCTGGCGATGTGGAAGCTCAAAGGTGGCCCCGCTGGTCTCTACAATGGGAAGGTGGTCAATCTTGTGCCCTACACGCTGCGCGGCATGCTTTGGTATCAAGGCGAAGGTAATGCCAACAGCAATCCAGGCCTCTACCACAAGCAGCTCACACAGCTCGTCACAAGCTGGCGCACGCTTTGGCAGGACGAAGTGCCCTTTGCGTGGGTACAGCTTCCGAACTTCACCTCACCCGGCGAAGGCTGGCCGCGTGTGCGTGAATCCATGCTGAAGACACTCACGCTGCCCAAGACCGGCATGGCCATCACCATCGACCTCGGTGATGCGAAGGACATCCATCCGAAGAACAAACAAGATGTCGGCAAGCGTCTCTCGCTTTGGGCGCTCGGCACCGTCTATGGCAAAAACGTCCCCGCCACCAGCGGCCCGCTGCCCGCAGGCTCGACCATCAATGGCAATGCGATCACCGTCTCCTTCAAACATGCCAACGGCGGCCTCAAATCCATCATGGGAGGTCCGCTCACCGGCTTCCAGATTGCCGGTGCCGATCAGCAGTGGAAACCCGCCGAAGCCAAGATCGTCGGAGAAACGGTCGTCGTCAGCAGTGCCGAGGTCGCTCAGCCCGTCGCGGTTCGTTACGCCTGGAAAGACTGGCCCGACTACAGCCTCGCGAATGGCGCTGGATTGCCTGCCTCGCCATTCCGCACTGACGACTGGCCGGTGCCGGTGGCGAAGAAGTAAGCGTGGTTGCATGTTGTTGGCATGCTCCGCTCATCTTAACTGTTCACTCTCCCCATCTCCATGAAGCAACTCATCCTCTCACTGCTCCTGCTCACCAGCATCGGCCACAGTCATGAACCCGCAGCACCCGCGCCGAAGGGCATCGGACTCAAAGTGCTGGTCTATTCCAACACCGGCTACTATCGCCATCCCGAAACCCCGAAAATCAATCGCTGGCTCGTCCTGCTCGGTCACGAGAATGGCTTCGAGGTGGACGTGACGGAGCATTGGAAAGACATGCGCGCCGAGGAACTGAGCCGCTACGACGTGCTCGTGCTCAACAATGCCAACGAACTCGATAAGGTGCTGCCCGAGGAGCAGCGCAAGTCCGTGGAGGAATGGTTCACCAAGGGCGGTAAAGGCATCGTCGGCCTGCATGCCGCGCTGGTGCATCAGACGAAGTGGCCGTGGCTGAATGCGCTCGGCGGATGCGATTTCAATAGCGACTCCGACTTCAGCAAAGCGAAGGTCACCATCGATCCCGCCGCGAAGGATCATCCCTCCGTCAAAGGCCAACCCGCCGAGTTCTGGATCGAAGCTGACTGGACCAATCACGACCGCTCCGTCACCGGCCAGCCCGGCTTCAACGTCCTCATGCGCGTGGACGAGACCACTTACACGCCTGTGCGCGAGTATTTCCAAACTCGCAACGGCAAGCCCATGGGGGCGGATCATCCCATCGCCTGGACGCACGAACCGGCGACCGGTGGCCGCTTCTTCTACACCGAGTTTGGCCACGACCTGCGCTCGCTCAGCACGCCCTTTGCGCGGCAGCATGTGCTCGAAGGTATCAAGTGGGCCGCGAAGATGACGGTGACCCCTGAGAATCAAAAGTAGAAGATGAAATCATGAAGCACGCACTCCTCCTCATCATCACCGCCCTCCTCCTCGCGCCACTGGCCAGCCTCCACGCCGCGGATGCTCCGCCTAAGGAACAAAAACCCGCGCCCGAGTTCCGGAAATACGAGCTGCCCGTCGAGCCCGATGAGAACGTCGCGTATGGCCCGCATCGCATGCAGGTGATTTACTTCTGGCGGGCAAAGTCGGACCAGCCCACGCCGCTGCTCGTCTATATCCACGGCGGTGGCTGGCAGGGCGGCGACCGGTCTGTGGCTCGAAGCATGATCCTTCCGGCTCTCCAGGCCGGCATCTCCGTGGCGTCCGTGGAATACCGCACCATCAAAGACTCCACTGCCGATGGACTGGTGCCGCCCGTGAAGGGACCGATGCTCGACTGCGCCCGCGCCCTCCAGTTCTGCCGCAGCAAGGCCAAGGACTGGAACCTCGACAAAAGCAAGGTTGCCCTCTCCGGCGGCTCCGCCGGTGCGTGCACGAGCCTTTGGCTGGCCTTTCACGATGATCTGGCCGATCCCAACAGCGCCGATCCCATCGCCCGCGAGTCCACCCGCGTCCTCTGTGCCGCCGTCTCAGGAGCGCAGACCACGCTCGATCCTCACCAGATGCGTGAATGGACGCCCAACAGCAAATACGGCTCCCACGCCTTCGGCATCGTGTGGGACGCGAAGAAGAAAATTGGCTCCTTCCAGATGTTCTACGATGCCCGCGAGCGCCTCATGCCCTGGATCAAAGAATACTCGCCCTACGAACTCGTCACCCGCGGCGATCCGCCCGTGGGCCTCTACTACAGCGCCCCGCCCAACCTCGGCCACGATGAAAAAGATCCCACCCACACCGCGAACTTCGGCGTGAAGCTCAAAGAACACTGCGACGCCCACCACGTCCCCTGCGACCTCGTCTATCCCGGTGCCCCCAACGTGAAGCACGCTACCGACAGCGACTACATCAAGGCGCATTTGAGGCCGGAGCTGAAGTGAAGAGGGCCACATCGTTTCTTGAAAACTCACCCATGATCTTCACCTCTTTGACGGGAAGATGAGCCCGTTCAAGCCCGGAGGAATCCAGCGTTGACACTCAAAGGCCGTAGCCTCAATGTATCGACATGACAGCAACGATTCAAAAATGGGGGAACAGCCTCGCCCTACGCATTCCGCAGGCCGTCGCGAAGCAGATTCATGTTCAAGAAGGCGACCCCGTCATGCTGAAGGTCGGAGCTTCCAGCCTCACGGTGAAGGCGATTCCCAAGCGACTGAACCTAGATGACCTCCTCGACAAGGTCACTCCAGAGAACTTGCATGAGGCGACGGACTGGGGAGCCGATGTGGGGAGGGAGGTCTTGCCAAAGTGAAGACCAAATCACCACCCGTGCCCGAACTCGGAACACTTGGCTGGCTCGTTTTTGATCCCCAAGCTGGCCGTGAGCAAGCCGGGCGACGCCCCGCCATCGTCCTCAGTCACACTCGCTACAACGAGAAGACCGGCCTCGCTGTCTTCTGTCCCATCACCAGCAAGGCAAAAGGCTACCCGTTCGAACTCGCCGTTCCCGCCGGACTAACCGTAGGCGGTGTCGTGCTCTGTGATCATGTCCGCTCCCAAGACTGGCAAGAACGCCAGTGGCAGCCGATCTGCAAAGTGCCGCTCAGCTTTGTTCATGAGGTGATGGCGAGGATGCTGACATTGTTTGATACCCATTCCTAACCTCACTCTCATGGTCGCAGCCGCACAATTCCGCGTTGATCCCAAGCTTGCTAGCCTGCTTGGAGAAAACTACCGTTCGACCGAATACGCTTTAAAAGAGCTTGTCGATAACGCGTGGGACGCTGATGCCACTGAAGTCGATATATATCTTCCAGGGCCAATGACTTCGGAACCTGCCGTGGTCAAAGACAACGGTTGTGGAATGACCGAGCTTGAATTGAGGGAGCATTATCTTGTGGTAGCCAAAGATCGGAGATCAGCAAAAGGTGACCGGACAGAGGGGTTGAAGCGATTGGTAAAGGGTCGCAAGGGAGTTGGAAAGTTTGCTGGACTGATGATTGCCAATGAAATGGCGATAACGACGGAAGCGCGCGGCACACGAACTTCGGTCAGCATCGAGAGAAGCATCCTCTTGGACGCATCAAAAGACCTGGAAGCCGTGGATCTGCCGATCGAGTCATCAAGTATTGGG
>CAXNGR010000316.1:0-5537 GCA_964201265.1 Verrucomicrobiaceae bacterium | reverse complement strand
GAGAGCGAAGTCGATCAAGCGCGTGCGATCATTCTCGATGCCATGAAGAAAGCGCTGCCGCTCGAAGGCGTGCCGGTCGAAGTTGAAGCCGGCACGGGCTTGAACTGGCTGCAGGCGCATTGAAAATTGGCATGCAAATATCTATTCTGCTCACATCTACAACTCGACTATTTTAGCTTTGCATGAGCAAGCCATTGGTACTTCAACTCTCATCCAAACCGTTTTATTGGTGGGGCAGTCTCAGGCTGAGAAACCCTTGTTTAATCGTTCGCCTCGCCGAATCCAAAGCAGACCCAACCGTTCGTGAGCCAGAAGTCTGGCCGCCAGATGCAGATGACATTTGCACACCTTGGCGTTTAAAAAAGTCAATCTCCGTAATGCTTGCAGAGCAACGCAAGCACGCCAAAGATTGGTCAAAATGGGCGGTTCCAGAGAAGCGCGTGAATGACATTCTCGAACCAAAAATTGTTGAGCAATTGGCTATGCCTCGCTGGCTTATTGGTTCGATCAAGGGCCACAACACATCCATCTTCCTTCTGGACACCATTTGCCATATGCTTTGGGAAGTGGAGTGCCACACTGCTGGAACCCCGCCCATTCCTCCGAGGTGGCTTTACTGGGTAATGCATCCAAAATTTGGACTCCAGATGCCTACCACTGAGGCAACTCGGGATGCAAAGACATTTCTTGCTAAGTGGAGCGCCGCCATGAGCGAAGAAGGGCCTAAATGGTGGCATGAATATTCCAAATTCACCAATTCATGAAAAAATCGGGCTCTTCCCACTCCTCAGCTCAGAAGCGTCGCGCAGGCCGTCACCGAGGAAGTTGAGGGTGAGGATGCAGCCGGATCAGAACATCTGCCTCGCCTCACCGATGCGCTTGCGCCAGTAGTAGGGGCGGCGCTTGGCGTGGGCGATGGCGAGAATCACGACTTTCCCCCGCCAGATCATGTAGGCGATGTGGTATTCGCCAAAACGCGGCTTGAGATTTGCCCGACGAACGGCTCTGCGACGAATGTTGTAGAGCAGCGGGTTCTGGCAAATGGCATGGCGATATTGGAGATAGTGCCATTCAAACGAGGTGAGCAGCTCCTCGTCAATGCCCCCAAAGTACATCAGGAGTTCATCGTGCTCCATCTGGGCCGCAGGATGGATGTTCCACTCGGTCATGGTCGGTAAACGGGACGAGGTATCCCCAGCCTAGCAAACACAGCATCTGAACGCCGTTCAGACTCCTCAGCCGTGAGCAACTGCACCGTACCCTCCTCAATCTCCTTCACGCGAACATCAATCTCGGCGTCCCATTCGGCCTCAATGGAGGCTGAATCAGCCTCGTCGTCACTGCTGGCTTGGTTGGGGTATTCATGCTGGAGATCACGCAACAGTTCCTCAGCCTCATCGGAGGCAAGGCTGCGGATTTGCTGTTTGATGCGTTCCACGGTGGCAGTCATGATGGGATATACTACCTTGAGCGGCAGGATTTGTCGAGGGGCTGATCCTGCCGCCACCTGGGCATCAAAAGTCCCGCACAAGTTATAGGTGAGGGAGTTGAGGGCGAGGCAGATCGAGTGTCTCTTTGCTTTCATGCTGTCAGAAACTATGAATCTGCGTGCCGATGCAGCCCCTCACGACTACTGCCGCCGCCCAGATTATTGGAGTGGCTACGATGATGCGCCCAATCGTGGTGTTTGCCCTGCTGTCCTTCAGCTTGCTTCAGTCTGCCCAGGCTCATCTGGCGGATGAAAGCAGCCTGCGGGTGAAGATCGAACCGCACCGACTGGAAACACGCCTGACCTTCAATATGTTCACGCTGACGCGGTTTGTGAAGATCGACAGCGATGGGGACACGAAAATCAGCTTGGCGGAATTGACAGCGGCAGAGTCGGGCATCGTCGATTACCTGGACAAGCATGTGTTGATTCAAATCAACCAGCAGAAGACCGCATTAGGGGCACAGGTGCGGTTTGCTTGGTTGTGGCCGAATGCGTCGGAGACCGCGCCGATGACGGAGCTGGAATATGCGGCGCGGAATGTGGATGTGATCTTCGTTCACGAGGTCAAAGACCGCCTGATGGAGAGTTTTTGGATCGAATTTGCCATCTTTGAGCAAACCGGGCCGATGCAAACGATCCGTGGCATCTTTGAGCAGGAGGGCCAAGTCACCGAAATGCCCTTCAGCGCCCGAGAGCCGGACTTTCTCTATGCCACTGGCTATGCGGACGATCCGTTCGTACAGAAGGCTGAGGAGGACCGAGCCAAGGTTCCAAGAGGACAGCGCTGGTGGATGGTCCGCGCCATCGTGCTGATAGCGCTGCTGGTTCTGGGTCGCAGGACCGTGCTTGAGGCACGCGCTCGCAAGGCAGTCACGCGCCGCCGCCGCGTCAGACGGTGATGCCGACAGTTGAAGACGACGCTTTTACAGTTAGATCCGTCCATGCCGCTGCCTCATCTGAGCGACACGTCTTCACCTCTATCTCCTGCGACATGATCCTCTCGTCATTCCGCTGCCTTGCCGCGTTTAGCAGCCTATTTCTCAGCATCGCCACCTTGCACGCGGATGAAGGGCTGCCGAAAAACCACGCGCCGCTGACGCTACTCCAACTCAATGACGTTTACACTGCGTTGCCAGTGGATGACGGCAAGGCAGGCGGTCTGGCACGCGTGGCGACGCTGAAGAAGCGTATCGCCGCTGAAGGCCGCAAGGTGGAGATGATCCTGTGCGGCGACTTCCTCTCGCCCTCGGTGGCATCGAGCATCTTTCGTGGACAGCAGATGATGGCGGCGCTGAACGCCTGCGGCGTGGACATCGGCATCCTGGGCAATCACGAGTTCGATTTCGGCCCAAACGTGCTGCGGCAGCGGATGAAGGAGGCGAAGTGGCAGTGGATCGTGACGAACATGTTTGAGGAGAAAGACGGCAGGCCGCTGGGCGAGGCTCCGACGTTTTTGCTGCGCGACTACGGCAACTTGAAGGTGGGTTACCTCGGCGTGTGTCTGGCGGGCGATGAAATCAGCCCGGACCGACGGGAGGGATTCCGTTTTGATGAGCCTCTCAACTCGGCGCGGAAGATGGTGACGGAGCTGAAGGCCAAAGGCGCTCAGGTCATCGTGGCGGTGACGCATCTCGACTATGCAGATGATCGTCGGCTAGCGCTGCTGTGCCCGGAGATCGACGTGATCATGGGCGGACATGAGCATGAGGCGATCACCACGCATGTGGGCAAGACCTTGATCACCAAGTCCGGCAGCGACGTGCGTTTCGTGGCCCGCATCGACATCGTGCCGACGGCGGAAGGCGTGATCGAAAAGCAGTTCGAGTTGATCCCCATCAACGCCAGCCTGCCGGATGATCCGGCTACAGCGACCGTGGCTCGTGATTACGAGGACCGGCTGGGGAAGGCGCTGGAGGTGGAAGTGGGCCGCACGCGCACACCGCTGGACGCGGTGGCGGAGAGCGTGCGCTCGCGTGAAAGCAACTTGGGAAATCTGCTGGCGGATGCGATGAAAGAGGACACGAAAGCCGAGCTGACGATCCTGAACGCTGGCAGCATCCGCAGCAATCGTATCTTCCCACCAGGCATGTTGAAACTGCGCGATGTGGTGGCCGTGCATCCTTTTGGCGGCACCGTTTGCACGGTGGAGGGCGATGGTGCGATGGTGCTGGCGGCCTTGAACCATGGCGTGGGTCGTTTGGGCGAGAGTGTGGGCCGTTTCCCGCAGGTTTCCGGCCTGCGCTTCCGTGTGGACCCCAAAGCGCCCGCCGGTGATCGCGTGCGCGAGGTGATGGTGAACGGCGAGCCGCTGGATTTGAAGCGCACTTACAAGATGGCCGTGGGTGACTACATGGTGCGCGGAGGTGACGGCTACGAGGTGCTAACGAAAGCGAAGATCATCGTTGGCCCGGAATCCGGCAACACGCTGGCCGACGTTCTCGAACGCTACATTCGCACGCGTGGTGAAGTCGCGCCGCAGGTCGAGGGGCGCATCGTCATTGCAGATGTCGTCGCGCCAGTCGTGGCGAAGCGTCCGGTGCTGTTGGACACAGACATGGGCATCGACAGCGTTTTAGGCCTACTTTACCTGCTGAAGGAGCCGGGCGTGGCACTCAAGGGCATCACCATCGCGCATGGCATCGCAGACACCCAGGCTGGGGCGGAGAATGCGCGGCGCATTCTGGAGCTGGCGGGGCATCGCAACATTCCTGTGGCGCAGGGGCAGGCCGGACCACTCGTGGGGCAGCGTGTATTTCCGGAATTCTGGAAGCAACAGGCCAGCAGGCTCGGTGGATTGAAGCTGCCAGAGGCCGTGGCAGCGCTGAGCGCGAAATCTGCGGCGGATTTCATCGCCGACACACTCGAACAGAGCACCGAGCCCATCACCGTGGTGGCGATGGGGCCGCTGACGAATCTCGCTCAGGCATTGAAGGTCAAACCGGAGCTCTCCAAGAAGATCCAGGAGATCGTGGCCATGGGAGGCGCGATCAGCGGACCTGGCAATGTGGACAAACCCTTTGTAGGCATTCGCAACGGCGCTGCGGAGTGGAATTTCTACCTCGATCCGCAGGCGGCGGAGATCGTGCTGAAAAGCGGCGTGTCTGTGCGACTCATTCCCGTGGAGGCTACCAAAAACCTGCCTGTGACCCGCGAGTTCCGAGATCGTGTGCGCGAAGCGAAGCGTGACACGCAGTCCGAGCTCGTACTAGACCTACTCAATGCCGTGCAGGAGGGTATCGACGGCGGCTGGTTCTTCTTTTGGGACACCATGGCCGCCGTGGCGGTGGCCCACCCTGAGATCATGGGCAGCCACGAGGCGAAGATCAAAGTCGTGACCGAGGATGGCCCCACGCTAGGCCAGACGCTCCCATCTGACGATGGCATGGCGGTCCAAGTGGGCGAGGAAATCAATCTCGCGGCCTTTGAAGGTCTGCTGCTGAAGATGCTGCTGGACTGAGTCGAACATCCACATTGCCAGAACCGGTGCGAGGCATTAGAACACACGCCTATGGCAGTCACTGAAGTTACTCGCGAAGGTTGGTTTTCCCGTCTGGGAAAGAGTGTGGGGGGAATGTTCGGAGGAATCATCCTCTTTCTCATCGGCATCGGCGTTACCGCCTGGAATGAAGGACGTGCGGTGAAAACCGCCCAAGGACTGGCTGAAGGCTCCTCTGCCGTTGTCAGCGTGGATTCCGCCACGGTTGAAAGCGCGAACGAGGGCAAACTCGTGCATCTCAGCGGGCTGGCTACCACCACGGAAACTTTACGCGACGACATCTTCGGCCTCGAAGCGACCGCCCTGCGCCTCAAGCGGAATGTGGAGATGCTGCAATGGAAGGAAAAGAGTAGCAGCAAGACGGAGACCAAAGTCGGCGGCAGCACCGAAACCACCACCACCTACAGCTATGAGAAGGTGTGGTCGGACAAGGTGGTCTCTTCAGACGAGTTCAAAGAAGCGGACAAACATCGCAATCCCGGCGTCATGCCTTTGGAGTCTGCTTCACAAACTGCGAAAGTCGTGACCCTCGGCGGTTTCCAGCTCGGC
>CAXNGR010000315.1:0-5539 GCA_964201265.1 Verrucomicrobiaceae bacterium | reverse complement strand
ATTCTTCTGTCGAAGATTTCAGGTGTGTCGCCGTGGATTGGGATTTAGCAGAAAGAATGGTGGTAGAAAGATTCGGGGTAGAAACATTTCAGAGCCCATTTTTCTACCCTCAATTTTTCTACCAACCTGCCTGGGATGATACCTTGCGGACATGGAAGGCCAGACACCGGAGCATTCACCGCTGACCTGACGCCGATAGGACGCTGATCCCGATCCCATCTCTGATATCAGCGTTGAATCAGCGTCTTATCAGCGGTTCAAACGCGGCGGGTGCCTTTTCGGGGCTGCGGACGTTCTCCTTGATCGACGTTGGCGGAGCGGGATAGTGTCGGAGTTGATCCAGTCCGACCGCATCTCCTCCCATGAAATATGACCTCACCACGAAGCTGCTGAAGAAGAGCAAAGGCCGCCATGACGACCTGAAGCAGGCCTTTGACACCGGGAATCTGCATCAACCGGGGCTGATGCAGGCGGTGGCGGCAAGCGTGGCGGATGGGGACGTGGAGATGGTCCAGTATGTGACGGAAACGGTGCTGCCTGCCTACGGCCAGACCGTGGTGCCTTTGCTGGTGAGCGCCTTTGATCCGAACGGCAAGAAGGTGGATGCCCGGCGGCTGGAGGCGATCCGACGGATCGATCCCGCCACCGCGCTTCAGCTCGCCAGAACAGCGCTGAATGCGAAACATGAGGATTTGGTCATCGAGGTGATTCGGGCCTTGAAAGGATCGGCAGCGGATTCGATGTCGATTTTCACCCTATCCCAGCGACGCAACGAGCAAATCCAACGAGAGGCTTTCATGGCCTTATCCGGCGTGATGGAGCCGACTGTCATCGAGGCCGCGGCGGACTGCTTCCGACGTGAAGTGCCGTTGGTATTCCTGGCGTTTCAATTCACTCCACACCCAACCTATACCGCCCTCTGTGTTTCAACCCTCCAATCCCTCGGTGCGGAAGCTGACACTGCGGGCTGCCTGAAGGAAAAACAGGCCCAGTGGTTGAGCTTTGTGTTCCGAGCCTGTCAGGGACATGGCGGCAGCGAACTCGATGAGGCGCTCAGTGCCTGGGTGGAGCGCACCTCGAAGGGCTTTTTCGATCAGCCCTCCATGCATTGGGAGAGTCTTTGGAACAAAAGTGCCCTCGCTGAGGCCGTGGCCATGAGTTCGACGCCACGGGCGCAGCGGCTGCTGGCGGACGCGAGAGCCTGTTTTGATCTCAGCAGTATGGCGGCCATCATGGGCGCGGCGGCCTGGCATGATGACTACGATCTGGTGGAACTCTTTTCCCCGTATCTCGCCCCCAGCAAAACGCGCGGCCGCTGCCACGGCTGGTTTTGCGGCTGCGGCGGAGGCTGGTCGTGCTCGCTCTATAGTGCCGTGGAGTTTGCCCTCGAAGTGGACTTTGAATCCGCTGATTACAAAGGCCGCAAGCCCCACCCGCTGCACTTCCCCGTCATTCAAAGAGTCCGTAATGATCCGCGATGGAAGGCTGCTCTGACGGCCTGAACCATTCGCGTTGTCGCGGGCCAGAGAGAGGGAAGATGAAGAGCCAGAGCATGAGCAAGACGGGAACACGGAAGCCTCGAACCGCTGACCTGACGCTGCTAGGACGCTGATCCCGATCCCATGTCTGAAATCAGCGTCTCGTTAGCGTCCCATCAGCGGTTTAAAAAGCCCTCGAATGGCGAAATGGCCTTCCATTTGCCTTTTGAGCCGAAATGGACATCCTTTTGCCATGACAGCAGCAGACCTGACTCCCGATGCCTTGGCGAAACTGGAGGCAAAGCTCATGGCGGACCTCGACATGGTGCGCAAGGTGCGGGCACTCCTGACGGAACACCAGCTCGGCTCTGCCGGCCCAACCACCGCACCACCTGCGGTGCTGATGGCGGTCCCGGCTCCTGGGCCGATCCTCACGCCCAAACCGCCGGAGCGTCCCCGCGAAGAAGTGCTGAAGGAATGCCTCGCTGCGACGGCAGGACGGCCCTTTGCGCCGCAGGATTTCAAGGAACGTGTGAAGGCCCTGACGAAGCAGTGGCCGGGGGACAAGGAGGTGAAGACCTTTCTCAGCCGCATGATCCGCCAAGGCAGCGCCGTGGTGCATGAGGTGCGCCGAGGACGGCCCGGCAGCCTCTACCGCTCCCTGCTGCCGGTGCCGGAAACCTCTTCGGCATCCAAGGTCACAGAGACCGATGAACAGGCTCCAAGCGATGGAGCATCGAGCTAAAGGAGAGCGATCCTGCGGACGTTTCGCGCCTGATACGGGCTGAAACGGCGGGTGAAACGGGCCGATGCGTGCCTTGTTTGATCCCACACGGCGGTTGGTTGCAGGGCAAAGAAGGGTGTCTTTCAGCTCACATTCCACACCATATCAGCCACAAGAGCGTGGCAATGCCGCCTGAAGTGTCCATTCTTTCAGCCAACATCACCCATTCTATGAGGGCACATGGACCATTGTTTGACCCAACAGAATGCGTTCATTCGCCCGAAGAATGGACCATGCGGGGTCACGGAATGCATTCTATTGGCTAACGGAATGCATTCTTCCGGCAAAAGAATGCATTCTTAGAGCTCAAACAACGCATTCATTCGCCCGAAGAATCCATTCTGTTGGCTCAAAGATACCGTTCTGTCAGCCAACAGAAGGGTCGATGCTGGCTCACAGAAGGGTGTGTTTGACCGGCAACTTGGGGCTATGTGGGATCAAACTGCCCGCACTTTGAGCCGGATGTGACCGTGCTTTGAGCCGGATGTGACCGTGCTTTGAGCCCGAAGTGACCGTGCCTTTGGCTGCAAGCGTGCGGCATGTGTCCTCGAATGTCGGCCGCTTCCGTCCGTAGCGGCGGCTGGTCTTGTTTGAAGGAGCACGTGAAGCGAACGGATGGATGATCTGATGCCACGCGGAGGAATTAGCCGAGTCGTCGCCACTCCATATCGCTCACCAAAAGCTCCCAAACACCGGCGGAATCTCCTTCACGACAACCCGGAGGCTGAGTCCCTCGGACTGCAAGGCGGTGTCGAGAGCATCATCGTCCTGAGGTAAGGCCGAGAGCACGCGATCCACCAGCGCTGCCAGTTTTCCAGGAAGCGCTCGCGATACGGATGCCGTTCGTCCTGCCAGTGCGCGAGGAGACGTGCCTTTCGGGCGGGATTGCGCCAGAACAGGCGACCGTATTCGAGCCGGGCTTCATCCTGGAAGAGGAGACGTCGCATGGCGGGGATTTCAGTTCATCAGGAAGGAAAAGGCAAGGCGGGTTTGAAGACACGAGAAAACTCGTTTTACGGCGGCGGGATTTGGGGCTTCATTCTGCCATGGCCAGCATCACCACCGAAGAACTCCTCGCTCACACCCAATGGCTCGAAAGCGGAGGCAAGAGCGGTCGCAAGATCGACGAAACGGGCATGAACCTCGCGGGAGCGGCGCTCAATGACCTGAATCTGGCGAAAGGCCAGTTTGTGGGCACCACGTTCACGAAGGCGAATCTGGCGGGCACAAACTTCGCCGGGGCTGATTTCAGCGGGGCGAACTTTGACAGCGCGAACCTGAGCGGTGTGGATTTGAGCGGTGCAGACCTGGGTGGTGTGTCGCTGCGGCATGCGAATCTGACGGGCGCGAATGTGCGCGGGGCGGATCTTTCCGGCGCGAACCTGGAAGGCGCGAATCTGACGAACGCGGACTTCACGGATGCGGATCTGATCGCGGCGAACCTGACGAGTGCCGCACAAACCGGCATGAAGCGCGCCGGGGCCAAGCTGGCAGACACGCAGGGGCTGGTGGACTAAAAAAAAACGGAGTGATGCACTTGGCACCACTCCGCTCGGAACCGCCTGAAGGCGGGACTACATTACGACTTTGAAGATCACTTCTTGGTGTCTGCCGCAGGCTTTTCGCCGGTCACGGGATTCGCGTCAGGTGCGGGCGCGGGTTTAATTTCGGGCTTGGGGGCTTCAGGAATTGGTGAGGCGGGTGTGAGGGCGGGAGGCGTGGCGGCGGGTTTGAGGCCTTCGAGCATCTTGGACACATTCGGCAGCCCGCTAACAGGCGCTCCTGGCGCGGGAGCGGCAGCATCCTCTTTCTTTTCCGGCGCGGCGAGAACCTCGGCACGGGACTTGAGCAGGCTGCTCACAGTGTATTCGGTGACTTCATAGACCCAGCCAGCGAGCTTTTTCTCGTTGGCGAGCTTCTCCTCTTTCTTTTTCTTCTCCTCGGCAAAGGCGTCGTCGTTTTTCTTTTTGTCCTCTGCCTTCTCATCTTTCACGGGAGCGCGTTCTTTGGCGATGTCGGCACTGACCGCGACGGTGAGGTAATACTTATCTGCGTCGGCGACTTTTTGCTTCACCGTCTGCACGTCGTAGGTGAAGCCTTCAAAGGTGACGAGACGGGCCTTGACTGCGCCTTTCATGGTTTCGGCGGCCTTGTCCTTGGTGAGCACGTCGTTGAAGGTGGGGGCGGAGAGCAGGCTGGTGAGGTTGATCTTGCCGTTGTCGAGCTTTTCACCGGCCTTGGCACCTTCGAGGGTGAACTCGGTGGCGTCCGCGTTCTCACGCGAGGCTTTCCAGGAGTCTTCCGGCTTGGCGGCGGTGACTTCGACGGACTTGAGCTTCTGTACATCGAAGAAAGCCTTCTCGATCCAAGTGTCGGGCTTGGTTTCGAGGTCGCTGAAGGTGTTGCCGACGACCCAGATGGTGTCGCCATCCTCAGGGATGCGGATCATGCGCTCGTTGCTGCCGCCGAAGGGTGAAGCATTGGCGTTGCCGGAACTGGTGACGTTGGCACCGAGGATGAGGGACTTCTTGAGGTTGCCCTTGTCATCCATCAACTCAACGAGCGTGCCGATGCCGTAGGCGTTGGGCTCGCCGGGAGGCTGCACGCCGATCTTGCCCCAGGATTCCTTGCCAACGATTTGCTTGCGGGTGTTTTTCTGCTCCTTGAGGGCCAGCAGCGCACGGCTGATCTTCTCAAAGCTGGCCTCGTAACCGCCGCGCTCGGCGACGGTCCAGGTGGTGCCGTTGAGAGCGACGTTGACCTCGCTCTTTTCGTCTTTGACGCGGATTTTCTGCACGCTGTTGACGTCGAGGGCGGGGAGCAGCAGCTCACGCATTTCGACGCCTTTGCGGGCACCGCTGCTGAGGCGGGACTTGCGGTCTTTCTGCTGGTAGATGACCGCGCCGACGAGGGCGGCCAGCACGGCGAGCAGGAGGATGATCTTGTTCATGGGATGTGAAGTGTGTTTGGAAAGGTGGATGTTGAATCAAACGGCGGCGGTGGCGGCACGGCGGCGGATGGCCAGCAGGATGCCGGCGCAACTGACGAGCAGCGGCACGGCGAGGAAATTCAGCCACTTGAGCGTGGTCTTGGTGTGCTCGATCTCCTTGTTCTGGTCCTTCTTGATCTCGCGCATCTTGCGGGAGAGATCGACATCGCTCTGCATGAGGGCCTCCAGGTCCTTCTGCTGCTGCGGATCGACGATGAAGCCCTTGCCCTTGGAATCGCGCTTCAAACGCAGAGCGCCCATTTTTTCGGCGGTTTTCTCGCGCTCGGC
>CAXNGR010000314.1:0-5539 GCA_964201265.1 Verrucomicrobiaceae bacterium | reverse complement strand
ACCTTGCCGGTGTAGAGCTTGCCGACTTCGATCTCCTGGGAGGTGCCGCTGATCATTTCGATCGCACGCTCGATGCCTTCCTTGCGGCTGGCATAGACGTACACGGTGCCGTCGTCTTCGATGCTGATTTCAGCGCCGGACTCAGCCTGGATGGCTTTGATGTTTGTGCCGCCAGGGCCGATGAGTTCGCCGATCTTGTCAGGGTTGATCTTGATGATCTCGATGCGTGGAGCGTAGGGGCTGAGCGGACGGACTTCGGCGATGGCCTGAGCCATGGCGGAGAGGACCTGGGTGCGGCCGGCTTTGGCTTTGGCGATGCCTTCTTCGAGGATGCTGAGGGGCAGGCCGGGGAGCTTGAGGTCGAGCTGGAAGCCGGTGACGCCTTCGCTGGTGCCGCAGAGCTTGAAGTCCATGTCGCCGAAGTGGTCCTCACTGCCGATGATGTCGAGCATGGTGAGGTAGCGCTTCATGTTGTCGCCATCGAACTCGGTGACGAGGCCGACGCTGATGCCGCCGACAGGGCGCTTG
Organism: Verrucomicrobiaceae bacterium; assembly: GCA_964201265.1. GTDB lineage: Bacteria > Verrucomicrobiota > Verrucomicrobiia > Verrucomicrobiales > Verrucomicrobiaceae > Prosthecobacter. The sequence continues at coordinate 5,011 of CAXNGR010000314.1, read as the reverse complement.
AGGGGCACACCGGCGTCGAGGAGGGCCATGACGCCGGAGCAGACGGAGGCCATCGAGGTGGAGCCATTGGACTCCATGACTTCGCTGCTCACGCGGATGGCGTAGGGGAAGACTTCCTTGGCTGGGATGACCGGCTCGATGGAGCGCTCGGCGAGAGCACCGTGGCCGATTTCACGACGGTTCTGACCACCGAAGCGGCCGGTTTCACCAACGGAGAACGGAGGGAAGTTGTAGTGAAGGATGAAGCGCTTCGACTCTGGGCCACCGGCGTAGGTGTCCATTTCCTGGGCTTCGTCAGCCGGGGCGAGGGTGGCGATGGAAAGGGCCATCGTTTCGCCACGGGTGAAGCTGGCGGAACCGTGCGTGCGAGGAAGCACGGAGGCCTCACCGGAGAGCTGGCGGAGTTGGTCGATGCCACGGCCGTCGCAGCGGCTCTGCTTGTCGAGGATGGAGATGCGGAAGGCTTTCTTCTGGAGGTAGTCGAAGGCCTGGCTGACCTCGAAGCTGGTGGCTTCGGGGAACTTGGCTTTGATGGCCTCAGCGACTTCGTCTTTCAAAGCGCCGACGGCTTTGCCACGGGCGACTTTGGATGGCGTGTAGAGAGCGCCTTCGATGCGGTCGCCAGCGACGGCGTAGGCGATTTCGAGGAGTTCGTCCTTCACGAGCATGAGGGGGACTTCACGCTTGGCTTTGCCAGCGAGCTTGGTGAGCTCTTCCTGGGCGGCGACGATCTTGGTGACTTCGGCTTGAGCGAAGTGGAGGGCTTTGACGAATTCAGCCTCGGGCAGTTCGTTGGCCGCACCTTCGATCATGATGACGTCGGTCTTGTTGCCGACGTAAACGAGGTCGAGGTCGCTGTCGAGACGCTGGGCCTGGGTAGGATTGATGACGAACTCACCGTTGAGGCGGCCGATGCGCACGGCACCGACGGGGCCCGCGAAGGGAATGTCGGAGACGCAGAGAGCAGCGGAGGCACCGTTCATGGCGCAGATGTCCGGGTCGTTCTCGCCGTCGGCGCTGAGGAGGATGGCGACGACCTGGGTGTCGTAGTAGTAGCCTTTCGGGAAGAGCGGGCGCAGCGGGCGGTCCGTCATGCGGCAGGTGAGGATTTCCTTTTCCGTGGGGCGGCCTTCGCGCTTGAAGTAACCACCGGGGAAGCGGCCTGCGGCGGAGGCTTTTTCCTTGTACTCGACGGAGAGGGGGAAGAAGTCCTGGCCGTCCTTCACTTTCGTGGCGGAGACAGCGGTGACGAGGACGATGGTGTCACCGAGACGCACGGTGACGGCGCCGTCGGCGAGTTTGGCAAATTTGCCGGTTTCGATCTGGAGGGTTCCAGCACCGAGCTGGATGTTTTGTGTGTGGATAGCCATAGGTTGGCGTGTGTGTGTTGGTTTGTGTGTTTAGGGGAAAGGGTAGCCGCGAAGGGCTAAGGGGATCGGGCAAAGAGACAGGCTCGATGTATTGAGCGCTCTGGGGCCATGCGGATACGCCAAAATTCACGGACGATCATGCGTCCTGATAATGACTGTCTGCTCTTGGCCTTTTGCTCTAAGCTAGAAACACGAAGGGCGATGCACTTGGCATCACCCTTCGGTAAATTGAGATTAGCGACGCAGACCGAGGCTCTTGAGGAGGGTCTGATAACGCTCGTTGGCGGTCAGCTTGAGGTAGTCGAGCAATTTGCGACGACGTGCGACCATCTGGAGGAGGCCACGACGTGTGGAGTGATCTTTTTGATGCGCGGCGAGATGCTGCGTCAGTGCATTGATCCGCTTCGTCAGGAGGGCCACCTGGACGTCGGCGCTGCCGGTGTCCTTGTCGTGGATCTTGAAAGAAGTGGAATCGATGGTGGTGGCTTCGCTCATGGTGGGATTGAATGGCCGGACAACTTGTCAGGCGGTGTGTGTTCTGGGATGTGGGGCCGCGAAGGAACCATAGAAGCCTTTTTTGGCAAGGAGAAGTTTTGGCCTTTGTGAACAACGTTAGCGGCCTGAAGGCAGCAGCCAGCCGTTCTCTGCTGTGGCAGGCTGTGCCTTGAGGAAGAAGGCCCGATGAGCTGGCAGGTTCAGAGTCAGGCTGACATTTTGCAGGGAAGAGCTGTTCTTAGTGGTCCAGAAGGACGTCGGGGCGCGTTTGACCAGCCAGAAGGCATCATAAGTGATGGTTCCGGCTGCAGCGTTGGCCTTGCTGATGTGGAGTTCATCGGCCTGGGCCGTGCTGGTCGCGGCCGTGAATCCGCCTTCAGCGGTCAGGCCGAGGCTCTGCGGGTTGGCATCGACCGGCCAAGGCAGCGCCAGGAAATTCTGGCCTTTGCTCAAAAGCCTGCGCCAGGGATTCATGCGCACATGGCCGGTCAGCGTGGCAGCCTTGGCGTTCCCTGTGGTCTTGACCATGAGACCGGTGCCTGGGGGAATGATTTTTGCGTTCTGCGAGGCCAAAGTCGTGTCGTTGGCTGAAACCCACTGCCTGCTGCCATTCAACCAATGCACATGCCAAGTGCCCTTCTCATAAAAGAGCACCTGATCCGCGGCTTTCATCAGCGCAGCCGCTTGGAACGCTGCTGGAGGGAAGGCCTGGGCCAGGGTGACATGCGGACGCACCACCACACGAGCGCCGCTCAAGTCCTGCGACAGTTCGGTGAGCGTGCTGAGGGGTGATTCGAGGTCCAGAGCGGCCATTCCCGCCGCCAGGCTGATGATTTCGAGCCGATGTCCGGCATGGGAGCCGTCCAGCACTTCGAGGTAGCAAGCCGTGGCGGCATCCGCATGAATCTCCTCGGCTTTTTCGAGCAAGAGCTCCGTGGAGCCGAGAGTTTGCTCAATGCGTCCGGCATAGAGCGGCGCGTTGACGAGACTGACGCCCGCTGTCTGCGAACCTGCCGTGAAAGCGAACCGCTGCCATGCCTGCGGCGTGGTGACGGCACTGAGGCCGCCGCGATGCGTCACGCGCAGGCGCAGGATGCCACGCTGCACGTTCTGACCACTGAGGCTGGTGATGCCGTTCCAGGTAAGTTGCTCCAGACCACTACCAGCGTCCGCGCTCGTCGGAGCCAGCGTGAGCGCGTTCCAGGTGATGAGATCGCTCGAATGCTCCAGACGGAACGTCACATCGGTGATGTCACGCGGATGCACCAGATGCGCATCGACGCGGCCTTCCGGCGTGCTGGTCAGCCACCAGCCGCCGTCGAAGCGGTTGTCACTGCCAAGCGCGTATTCAATGAGGTCGTTCACACCATCCGCGTCGAAATCAGTGTCTGTGACCACTTTCGAAGAGGTCGAGCCTTCCGGTGGTGCCGATCCTAGCGCAGCAGTCTGCGTGCTGGCACCCGCAGGAGCCGCTGCCGCTGCTTGAACGATCTGCACGTTGTCAAAACTGGCGCTGCCAAGCGCGAAGGGCGAAGTGGAAGTCACGGCTAGGCCGATTTGCACCGTGCTGGACAAGCCGGTCAGCGTCACCGTGTCGATCAGCGTCCAGGCGCTGCCATTCGCGGAAGCGTAGGCGGTGATCGTGTCACCGCTGCGCACGAGGCGCGCCCAATTGTTCGGCGCGGCATTCACCGCCGGGCCGCCTGCGTAACTGGTGGCCGCGTTGACGACCGGACGCCAGACCATGCCGAAGCCGTTGTTCTCAATGGCAGGCGTGGTGAAGACCGTCGCATGACGAGAGCCGCCGGTGAGCGCCTCGCGGATCATGACACCGGTTTTCGCCCACGGATTGGTGTTCGACTGACTGGTGATGCGCGCACGGATTTCGCCATCGCCCGTGAGCTGGGTGTAGGCGAAGCGGAAACCGTCGGCAGTGAAGTAGATGTCGTCCCCGGTGCCTTGCAGCGTGTAGGTGTCCGTGGTGCTGTTGTAGCTCATGCTGCCCGCGACTTGCACCGTGCCGACATCTTGTGATTGCAGCGCGACGACCACCGGCGGCGTGTAAGTGACCGAAACAGTGTTGGAAGCGAGACTGCCGACCGCACCGGCATTTTGCGCCGCGTTCGCTGGAAGGCGGATCGTGACCGCGCCCGGTGCCACCGGCGTCACGGTGAGGCCGTAGCTTGTGCCGGAACCAGTGAGGTTCGATGCCGCGCCGTTGGTCACGATGAAATCTCCCGCCGCAAGTCCTGTGACAGCTTGGCTGAACTGCGCCTGCACGGTGAACGCTCCCGCTTCAATCGCCGAGGCGGCGCTGAGCGTCACCGCAGGAGCCACCACGGCCTGGCTGCCGACGACCTGCACGTTGTCAAAGGTGGCGGTGGCAAGCGCGGACGACGATGAAGACGTCACCGCAAGACCGACATACACCGTGTTTGGCAGCCCGTTCAGGGTCGCGGTGCTGACGAGCGTCCACGCGTTGCCATTCGCAGAGGCATAGGCGCTGATCGTGGTGCCAGTGCGCACGAGGCGCACCCAGTTATTCGGCGCGGCGTTCAAAGCGGGGCCACCAGCGTAACTCGTCGCCGCGTTGGCCGTTGGACGCCAGACCATGCCGAAGCCGTTGTTCTCGCCCGCAGGCGTGGTGAACATCAGAGCGTGACGTGAGCCTGCGGTGAGTGTTTCGCGGAGCATCACGCCGGTTTTCGCCCAGGGATTGGTGTTCGACTGGCTGGTGACGCGGGCGCGGATCTCGCCATCGCCCGTGAGCTGCGTCAGCGCGTATTGGAAACCATCCGCCGTGAAATAGATGTCATTGCCCGAGCCTTTGACCGTGTAAACACCGCCGCTGAAGGTCGTGCTGCCTGCGACCAGCGTTTCGCCCACATCCTGGCCGACGAGCGAAACAGCCACCGGCGGCGTGTAAGTCACCGAAACCGTGTTTGAGGCCAGACTGGCCGTTGCAGCCGCGTTTTGCGCCGCCGCTGACGGCAGACTGACCGTGACGAGGCCGGAGCTGACTGGCGTGAGCGTGACGCTGTAATTCGTGCCGCTGCCGGTGAGGTTTGAAGCAGTGGCGTTGCTCAAAACGAAGTCGCTCGCGGTCAATCCGGTCACCGGCTGGCTGAACTGCGCCTGAATCGTGA
>CAXNGR010000313.1:0-5546 GCA_964201265.1 Verrucomicrobiaceae bacterium | reverse complement strand
GATGTCGGCGAGTGATGTCTTCTGACCGCTGATGGTGTACGCGATGGTTTCGGCGAAGAGTTTGTGGCCGGCCATGTTCGGATGGATGGGATCGCTGAGGAGCAGATTCCATTCGAGCGCGTCTTTGGCATGAATGGCCTCAAAAGCAGCGAAGCAATCGGCAACGAGCAGCGATTCGGCTTTGGCGATGTCGCGGATGGCTTGCGTGAACTCGGCGAGCTTGGCTCCGGGGCGCTGCGGGGACTCGACGATGGAGTTTTGCGTGCAGAGGACGATTTCGGCGTCGATGGCGCGGCAGCGGCTGATGATTTCGCAGAGGTTGTTTTGGAAATCGGCTTCGGGTGTGCGCACGAGGTCGTTCATGCCGAACATGATGGTGACGAGATGCGGCTTGTGAGCGAGGACGTCGCGCTCTAGGCGCTTGAGGCCACCAGTGGTGGTATCGCCGCTGATGCCTGCATTGCGCACGGTGATCTGGGCCTGCGGATGGATTTTTTGCAGGGCGATTTGCAGCATCTCGGGATACGCGCGAAGGCCGCCGCTGTGATAATAGACACCAGTGATGCTGTCGCCGATGCAGACGATACGAACGGGTTCTTTGCCTGAGGCGAGGCGTTGCGCGGTTTTCAGCGGAGCTGCTGAGAGCAGGCTGACGCAGGAGAGAAGGAACAGGACGATGCGCATGATGGACTCAAAGGGTGTCTAGACTGAGGCGGGGTGCTCTGCCGAGTTGTGGAAGCAGGCTGTGATTGTCGAGGCCGAAGTGGCGCTCGCCCTCGCTCATCTGTGGCTGTTTGATTCGAGCGGCAGCGAGCTTTTCGGAGACGGTGGCGGCATCGGCGAGATGTGGAAACAAAGAGCCGAGCAAGGCTTTGAGCGCGGGATCGAGGACCGCCGCGTCGGTCTGGAAGAGGGCGATGCCATCCACGCCTTCGTCGTAGTTTCGGGCGATCCTTTCGAGAAAGCCGCGTGCGTTCGCCGTGACGCCTTTGCCGGTGACGGTGTTGGCTCCACCATGGATTTTGGCACCGTGGGCACGGGCCAACTCGACGTAGGGCCGGGCGGCATCTGGATAATCGAAGTCCCAGATCCAGAGCGGATCGAGGGCGATTTCATCCACCCAACCTTCTTTGAGCCAGGTGCGGAGATCGAGGCCTTCCATCAAGTTTAGGTCTAGCGTGGCCTCGGGGATGCGGACCAGCACGGGCACCTTACGATTTGTTTTTTGCTCCAAATCGCGGAGCTGGGCGCGAAGATCGCGCATGAAGAGATTCACGAAATCAGCGCGATGCTGCGCCCACGCGAGGAACTCGGGGGAGCCGACACGCATCTGCCGCGGATCATCGCGGCCTGCCTTCAGCCAAGGATCGAGAATCTGCGGATGATAGCGGGCGATGGGCGGCTGACGGCAGAAGTCGAGGCACAGGCCATGCGTGCCGATTTGCGCGACCTCCATTAGCACAGCGATGCGCTCGGCGCGATACTCGGGAATGGCAAAGCTGACCTTGGTGCCATCCACCTGCCCACCGCGATGCCGCTCCAGCCACTCGGGATGTGCGGCGATGTATTGGGAGCGCAAACCGCCGCCGAGTGCGTCGCCGTAGTGACGGTTCATGCCCAGCCGACCGTAGATGACCATGTCGTTTTTCTCGGCGAAGGCCAAAGCGGCGCGCAGCGAGCATTCGTGGCGGAATGAATCGCCGATGACCTTTGTCTCCGGTCGTGTATCGCCTGCATACATCGTCGAAGTGGGCAACGCACTCTGGTAATCCAGCGTGCTCCGGCCAAGCGCCCACATCACATGACGGATGCCGTGATCGAGATGCGCTTGCAGGCAGTCCGCAGAATCATGACCGCTGGTTTGCTGCTTCTCATAGAGCCACTGCCAAAGCTCGGCGATGCCCCAGACCGTCTTCGGTTTGGCGTTGGCTGCTGAAGCAGGCAGCCATGTCGAGGCGAAAGCGCCTGCGGCGCTGGCGAGAAGATGGCGGCGATTCATGGCTTCATGGGTGCTTCGGCCCAGCGGCGGCGATGAAGAGTGAGAATGGATGGCGCATGAGGAATGCTTATTTCTTCAAGACGATACGCGCCGAGTGAATGTCCCCGTAAAGCTCGCCGGGAGAGTCTTTCTTCTGCGCCCAAATCGCGACGAGCGTGCCATCGGCGAGTTCGGTGAGTGCGGGATAACAGATGGACCAGCCACTGCCTTTCGCGGGTCGATCCGCGAGGAGCGTGGGTTCGCTCCAGGTCTTGCCTTCATCGCGCGAAATGCGCAGGTGAAGCGGGAAGCGGTGTGGCGTGGGGCCGGGGTTGTAGGTGAGGACGAGCGTGCCATCGCGCGTGCAAAGCAGGTGCGAGGCGCTGGAGGTGGAGGCCAGGCCGGTCTTCTCGGTTGCGCCCCATGTCTCACCTTTGTCGCGGCTGATGGAGCGCCAGAGCTGGCCGTCATTGGTGCGCAGCATCATGTGGACAGCGCCGGATTTTGTCTCCGCGATGGTCGGTTCACCGCCCTGCCCTTCGGGATTCGCCACGGCGCCGAAACGGGTCCACGTCTTGCCACCATCACGCGATTTCATGACGCCGCCGGCCTTCGTGCCGCGCATATGCAGCGGAACAAGTAGCTCGCCAGTGGACAACTGAATGCCGTTCGAGCGTGTCGTGTGATTGATCTGGTTGATCTTTTCCGGCTCGCTCCAGGTCTGGGCCGAGTCGCTGCTGCGGCGGAAGTAGATGTCGATCTGCGGATCGAAGCAGGAGAAGAACAAAAACGTCTCTTTCCCGGCGACGAACAAAGAGGGATCAAAGTCGGCCCTGCCCGCGATGTCCTGCAAGACAGTCGCCTCGCCCCAGGTGCGGCCTTGATCCGATGAAAACGCCTGCACGATCCGCTGCGACTCCGCGCCTTCCGAAGGCGATGAGAACCACGCGGCCATCAATCGACCATCCGGCAGCAGCGCGATGCTCGGCCCGAGATTGTAGCCCGAGTGGTTCGCCGGGTCCTTCGGATCCGTGCTCGTGTGTTTGAAGACCAAAGTGCGGTCGATGATTTCACACGGTTCGCTGGCATGGAGTGCAGCGGACGCTGCAAGCAGCAGGGCGGTGATGAAAAGGTGACGAGTCATGGCTTCAGGGCTACTTCAGCCAGTCGAGCGTGATGCGGCGGATGCGAAGGCGGTTGAGAGCGCCGACTTTGCTATCGCCAGCGCAGTAGCCGATGAGCATGGCGTCGCCGATGAAATGGATGGCGGTGTAGTGGTAGAGGCCTTCGGGGTCGCTTTCGATGAGTTTGCGCTGCGGCCAGGTTTTGCCGCCGTCGGTGGAGATGGCGGCGACGAAGGGATTGCGCTTCTTCGGCGGGAACGGAAACATACCAGAGTGGTCGTTGAAGATGGCGAGGAGGTCGCTGCTGCCGGGAAGGCGCTTGATGCTGGCGGGACCATTCGGCGATTTGAGCTCGGTGGGCTCGGGCGGCGAGAAGGTCTTGCCTGCATCGGTGGAGCGGAAGCTGTATTGCGTGCCCTGATCGGTGCGGGACCAGGAGAAAAGGCTGCCATCGGCGAGTTCGACGACGCCGGGCTCTTGCAGGCCGCTGCCGCTGCGCACGGGCATTGCCCACCAGCTTGAGGATTCGGTCCAAGTCGCGCCTTCGTCATCGGAATAGAGCCAGGTGGCGATGGCGCGGGCGTCCCAGGATTTGCTGGTGTGCGGATCGGTGCCGCGTGAGCGATGAAACGCAAGCGGGACAATGAGGCGGCCTTTGCTGGTCTGGATGACGCGGTCGTTGTTCAAAACGAAGTAACCGGGGGCTTGCTGGATGAGTTTGGGCTCGGTCCACGTCTCGCCGTCGTCGGTGGAGAGGCGCATGTGCGGGCGGCAGTCGATCCAACTGTTTTTGAGGCAGTAAAACATGGCGAGCTTGCCGCTGGCGAGGCGCAGCAGCGACACGCTCATCACGTTGTTGCCCGCGGTGTTTTCCACGACGGTGACGGGAGCACTCCAGGTGCGGCCTTGATCATCCGAATGGATCTTCACGAGACGCGCGGGGCTTTCGTCGCCATTACCGCCGTAGAACTGCGAGTAGATGAAGATGACACGACCTGAGGCGAGCGTGGCAAAGGAGCCTTCGGAGTTGCGGGGGTGCTCGTTGGTGGGTTCGACGTTGAGCGTGATGAGGCTTTCGGCAGAAGCGGCCGACAACGTGAGGAGGAGAATAATGGGAAGGATGAGGTGCATGAGCATGATCGGGCTACCACTCGCCTTCGCGGCTGAACTTGGCTTTCACGTTGGCGCTGAATTGGGTGATGGAAGCTTCGAGATTGGAGAGGAGTTCGTCAGAGCTGCGCCCTGCACTGTCGCGAGCGGCAGGGATGACGGTGTTGCATTCATTGCTATCCATGAAACGGACGGCATCGAGCAGCTTGGGTTGGTCTTCAGGCGGGATGACAAGGAAGCCGTGCTTGTCGGCATGAATGAGGTCGCCGGGGCGGACTTTTCGGCCAAAGACCTCGACCTCGCAGTTCCAGCGCACGGGGTGAACGTGCGCGTGGCCGACGCAGAGACGGCGGGCGAGGGCTTTGAATCCTGCATTGGTCATTTCGTCGAGATCGCGGATCGCGCCGTCGGTGATGGTGCCGACGCATCCGAGAGCGCGGAACATGTTCGCACTGACCTCGCCCCAGGCGGAGCCGAGGACGCGCGGTTTGTCGAGATCCTGCACGACGATGATCTTGGGGCCGGGAATGCTGGCGATGTAGCGGCGGAACTCTTCCCCTGCCCCCGGATTCGTTTTTCGATGCGATGCGTTGCCGGGTTCGATCACCAATGTGACGGCATAGCCGACCATCGGCCCCATCTGCGGCATGAAATCGCGCGTCTCCTCAATGTTGAAAGGGTCAGCGCCGGGGTTGTGCTTCGTAATCTGCTCCCAGCCGTTGTAGATCGTCGGTGTGTTCCAGCGCTTGAGTTGAAGAAGATCGCTGTGAGAGAGCGGACGCGAGGTGAGAGACATGAGTTTTAAAGTAGGCTTTTCAAACGAGCGGCTACAAGGCTATGATGCTGGTCTGTTGCCAGCACCAGATGAATCTCCCCTCCCCTTCCGGCCCCAAACCACCCCAGCGTGTCTCGCTGGCGGGTCTGACGGCGCAGAGCCTGCGCGAGTCCATGCAAGCCGGGCACTGGCAGGGGCATCTACCTGGCGAGCGCGAGCTGTGCGCCCGTTTGCAGGTGAGCCGCAGCACGCTGCGCTCCGCGCTGGATGAATTGCAACGCGACGGCCTGCTGGAGGTCACGCAGCGGCAGCGGCGGCGCATCAAATCAGCGCAAACCCACGCGAAGCCGGCGCCTTCGCGAGTGATCGCCATCCTTTCCTCGCGTCCGCTGCTGGCCATGGCCGCTTCCTCGGTGGTGATGGTGGATGAGCTGCGGGATAAACTCTCGCAGGCCGGGTTCAGTCTCGAAATCCATGTCAGCGTGGCCTGTTTCTCCAGCAAACCGGCACGGGCGCTGGAGGCGCTGATGACGAGATCGCCCGCTGCGGTGTGGGTTCT
>CAXNGR010000312.1:0-5554 GCA_964201265.1 Verrucomicrobiaceae bacterium | reverse complement strand
GAGTGCTCGCGACCGAGGAAGCGCGCGGCTTTGGCGAAATCGCCTTTGGAAACGGCCTCGCGGATGAGGGTGCTGCTGACGACATCGCCGTCGATTTTCAGCGGCGGGACTCCATAGACGGCAAAATCGTGCTGCTGGCCCAGTTCCATGAGCAGGTGGATGTTTCCCTCACGCTGGTGGCCGAAACTCCAGGTGTAGCCGACGGAAATGCAGCCCAAGGGCCTAGCGGCTGCCACCAGCCGTCCGATGAACTCGCGCGCAGGTGTTTTGGCGGTCTCAGCCGTGAAAGGGCAGGCCAGCAGGCAGGAAATGCCGAGCTGCGAGAGAATGAGCTGCTGATGGCGCGGTCCACAGAGCAGTTTCGGTGCTGAACCAGGGCGTAACACCTGCGCCGGGTGTGGATCAAAGGTGACGACGACGGCGGTGCCGTGGTGTTGGGTGGCGTGTTCTTGCGCGGCGCGGATCACTTCCTGGTGGCCGAGGTGCAGTCCGTCGAAAACGCCGACTGCGAGCGCCAGTGGGCCAGGAAGAGTGGAAAGAGCCTCAATGGAGCGAAGAACCTGCATGCTTGGGGCGGGAGATTTAGCCGGGGTGCCTGCGAACCGCAAGACGAAGGCCGCTCCAAGCCAGTTTGATTACTTCAGGTTGCTCAGCGTGCTCCAAAAGGAGGCGATGATGGTCTTCTTTTCGGCCTTCAGGGTGCTGACAACGTCGGTGTGGGAGGTGCCGATGAGGGTGTTCATCACTTCACCGTAAGCAGGCATCGAGGACCAGCCGAGGGTGATTTCTTCGTTTTTGGCGGTGGAGGCGGCGGTGTTGGTTTTCATATGATTCGTAGATTTGAGAGTTTCGAGGTGATTTAGGCGGTGAGTTTCAGATTTGAATGAACTTTGGTTTACGAGTGTGAGAATCGAGTCACAAAAATGAGAATTACATGCCAACAGGATGACGAGGGCTGAAACCAGCGTAGCTGCGGCCCTTGGTGCGCCAGCGTGGGCCTTCGCCCGTGACCTGGCCGGAGGTGTCCATGCGAAGACCGCAGATGGTCATGAAAACATGTTCGCCAGGCTTCACCCAGATGGTGATGAAGCGGCCTTCACCAGCCTGGCCATAGTTGGCGAACTCCTTGCTGGACAGGCAGCGGTTCAGCAATCCTGCCTTGATCAGGACGTAAGAAGTGCTGCTGGAGCAGTCATAAGCGCTGTCCTCAATGTTGCGATGGCCGCCACCGAGCACATAAGGCTTGTTCTGGAGGGTGTTGGCAGCGTAAACGGCGAACTGGAGGGCCTGAGGAGCGGTCTGGCCGACGGAAGCGAAGCGGCCGTCGAAGCGGATCTGAGAATTGCCACCGACTGAAGGGCGGGAGGCGGCAGCGCGTTGAGCTGCGGCACGCTGGGCGGCGGCCTGTTGGGCAGCGGCCTGCTGGGCGTAGTAGTTGGACCAGGCCTGAGCATTGGCCTGCTGGGCGTGGTAGGCGGCCCAAGCTTGGGCGTTAGCGGCCTGCTGCTGAGCGTAAGCAGCCTGGGCCTGAGGAGCAGCATAGTAACCGGCGGCAGAGTAACCGTTCTGAGCGTTCGCGGCGGTGGCGACGAGGAGGCTGGCGGCAAGTGCGAGGCGGATGATTGTTTTCATGACTGCGTAAGTGGTTCTTGTTTGTGCTAGTATTTATAGCAAAAACTAGAATTGCTGCAACAATCATTTCAGAAATAACTCATAAATTTGTAAATTTGATAATTACAGCAACCAATTGGTTGCGTATATCGTTGTTAATCAATGAGTTATGATCTGATCAAAAATGACCTGTTCAGGGTCGATTTTGGTTTTCCGACTCCGAATGCTGATTTTGGGAGCATGAAAACAGGCTTTATGGCCTCGTTTCGATCAAAATTGTGATAAAAATGGGAAAGGCGGCTTCTACGCTTTTCTAATTTTTGCACACCTCCGGCCTCGTTTGAGAATCGCGGTCAAGGAATGCTCGCCACGGCTAGGATGGGCAGGGGAGGGGAATCCCCTGGCCTGCGCTACTGGTGGGAGCCTGTCATCCGGGCATGATTTCGCCGAGATGGGTAAAGGGAGCGTTAAAACCGCTGCCTTGCAGCGGTGGGAAGGCTGGATTGGCCTTCTGTATTCTAATCCCTTTGTCGGAATGGGTGATTTCCCGCAGATTCAGAAAACCCGCAGATTTTTTTCTGACTCAGGTAATCTGCGGTTCCTCTGAATCTGCGGGACTAACGGGGTTTACACCGAAGCTGATGCCGCGAGGTATATCAGTCTGGGGCGTTGGCCCGAACTTGGGTGTCTCAAGCCTGCTTCGTCTTGGGATCTTCGACGAACGATGCCACCGCAAGCAGGATGGCTGCGCAGACGACGCAGGAGTCGGCCACGTTGAAGGACGGCCAGGGGTGGAAGGGCGGGAAGCCGAAGTCGAACTTCAGGAAATCGACGACGTAGCCGTCGAGAAAGGTGCCGGTGAACAAATGGCCGCCTTCGTGGGTGCGAAATAGGCGGTCGGTGAGATTGCCAAAGACACCGGAAACCAGCAGCGCCACGGCGAGGCGGCTCATTTTGCCGGGGAAGAGTCCTTTGCGATGCATCACATAGATAAACGTGAGCGCGGCCAGGGAGACGGCAGTGAAGGCGTAGTTCGCGTACTGGGTGCCGTTGAACATGCCGAAGGCCACGCCGGTGTTCGCGGCATGGTGCAGCCAGAAGATACCCGGAATGACCTCCTGCTCGGTTTCATACAGCCGGAAATTTGCCACGATCCAGTTCTTGGTGAGCTGGTCGAGGATGTAGAGCGGCAGTGAAAGGAGCAGGAAGAGGCGGATCATGGGGGGAAATGACGAATGGCGAATTCAGAATGACGACGGAGCCGGGCTTATCTGGAAAATTCGTCATTCTGGTTTCGTGATTGGCGCGGCACGCCTTAGGCGGGCTGGAGTACCACCTTGAGCAGCCCTTCTTTGTTATCGTAAAGGCGCTTGAACCAGTCGGCACCGTCAGCCAGCGGGGCCACGGCACTGAGCAGCGGCTCGACTTGAATGCTGCCGTCCTGGATGCGGCGGATCGCCTCGGGGTATTCGCCTGCGCAGGAGCAGGAGCCTTTGATGGTGAGCTGTCGGGTGACGACTTCTTGAAGCGGGAAAGGGGTGTTCGGCTGGAGATTGCCGATGAGGACGACTTGGCCGCCCTTGCGCACGCTGCGGATCGCTAGATCGAGCGGTGCGGATGCTCCGACGACTTCAAAGCTGGCATCTGCGCCGTCGCCACCGCAGATTTGGCGGATGTGCATGGCCAGACCTTCCTGCTTGGCGTTGAAAACCTCCGCCGCGCCCAACTTGAGGGCTAGTTCGAGGCGTTTGTCGTCCAAATCGACGGCGATGACCTTTTCCCAGCCGCGTGCCTTGAGTGCCTGGATGACCAGCAGGCCGATCAAACCGGCACCCACGACCACGGCGACGCCGCCTTTGGCTTCGGGTTCGCAATCGCAACCGCCTTCATGGCAGTGGTCTTCGGTCGGGGCAAAAGCCTCGCCGACTTCGATCCCGTCGGCCAGATTCACCGCATGTAGGGCAATCGACACCGGCTCCGCGAACGCCGCCTTCTCATAAGAGAGTGCTTCGGGGATGCGATACAGGATGCGGGTCGGGAGCGCGATTTTTTCGGCGAAGCAGCCATGGCGGCGGTATTCGCCTGGGGAAACGCCCAGCACGCGGCGGTTCGGGCAGAGGTTCACGAAGCCTTCTTGGCACTCGTCGCACTCGCCGCAGTATTCGGTGGAGTCAAAGGTCACACGATCACCGAGGTTCCAGCCGCTCACGCCTTCGCCCAGGCCGATGATTTCACCCGCAGCCTCGTGCCCCATCACGATGGGCATTTGGCGGCGACCACTGCGACCGTCCATGCCGTGAATGTCGCTGCCGCAGATGCCGCAGGCCTGCACTTTGACCAAGACCTCGCCTTGGCCCGCCGTTGGCTCGGGGAAGTTGAGATCGTAATTAAACTCGGAGGGGGCGGTGAGGACGAGCGCTTTCATGGGAGCGCCGATCATGCCGCGAGTGTGTCCGGAGGCAAGGAATGATCACGCGTTCGGCTTACTCATCGCCACCGACTCTACCGCGGCCTTCTTTGATTCCGGCGCGGTGCCGCTTGCCAGCGACGAAGCGTCGTTTCAGGCCGCGAGGGCGGGCGCGGGTCTGGCGGCGGACTTTTTCGCGCTCGTTTTGGATTTCGAGCTGGGCGGTTTGAAAAGCGGTCTCCAGGCGCTCGCAGAGCTCTTGGCGGGCGATCAGGCGGTTCTGCGATTGCGAGCGTTCGCGCTGGCAGCGCACCTCGATGCCGCTGGGAATGTGCCGCAGCACGACGGTGGAGCTGGTTTTGTTGATCTTCTGGCCGCCCGCGCCCGAACCACGAATGAACGACTCCTCCAGATCCTCCTCGCGAAGGCGGAGTTTCTGCATGCGGGTGCGCAGGGCATTGTCATCAGGCAGATCGGCCATGCGTGGAGCATCGGGGCAGGGGAGCGCTGCTGCAACCGCCGCGTTTGCATCCGCCACATGCCCCGCTATGACTGGGCGATGGAAGAATATCACCGCCTGCTGCGCAAAGTGCTCGAACACGGAAGCTACCGTGAGGACCGCACCGGCACAGGAGCCTACTCCGTTTTCGGCGAGCAGAGCCGCTACGACCTCAGTACCACTTTTCCCCTCGTCACCACGAAGAAACTGCACCTGCGCTCGATCATTCACGAGTTGCTGTGGTTTTTGAAGGGCGACACCAACGTGGCCTACCTGCGTGAGAATAAAGTGACCATCTGGGACGAGTGGGCCGATGAAAATGGCGATCTCGGCCCGGTCTATGGTGCGCAATGGCGTCGCTGGCAGGGGGCACCGGGCGCGGAGCCGGTGGATCAGATCGCCAAGCTCATTCACGGCATCAAAACGAACCCCTACAGCCGCAGGCACATCGTCAGCGCCTGGAACGTGCCGCACATCGACAAAATGGCCCTGCCGCCCTGCCACTGCCTGTTTCAATTCTTCGTCGATCGCGGCAAATTGAGCTGCCAGCTTTACCAGCGCAGTGCGGATCTGTTTCTTGGCGTGCCGTTCAACATCGCCAGCTACGCGCTCCTGGTGTTGATGGTGGCGCAGGTCTGCAACCTCCAGCCTGGCGAATTCGTCCACAGCTTCGGCGATCTGCACCTTTATAAGAACCACCTCGATCAGGCCAAGCTGCAGCTCACCCGTGAGCCGCGTGCTTTGCCTGTGATGAAGCTGAACCCCGCCGTCAAAGAGATCGACGCCTTCCGCTTCGAAGACTTCACGCTGGAATGCTACGACCCGCATCCGGCGATCAAGGCGGACATCGCGGTGTGATATTGGCACAAAAAAGCCGCACTCGCTTGAGGCGGGTGCGGCGTGGGTGACTTCAAGTCAAAGCAGCGAGATTACTTCGTCTTCTTTGGCTTTGGGGTGATCTCTTCTTTGGAAAGGGAGCCGTCCTTGTTCTTGTCCATCTTGCCGAAGCGCTCTTCAGCCTTGGCAGCGTCTTTCTT
>CAXNGR010000311.1:0-5555 GCA_964201265.1 Verrucomicrobiaceae bacterium | reverse complement strand
TCGTTTCCATCGACCATGATCTCGACAAAACGGCTGTCGGTTTCAGGAATGACAACGCAGATGAGTGAACCAGGTCGCAGATAGGTGCCGTCCGTCGCTTCGACACTAAGGACGATGCCATCGCGCGGTGATTCGACGACCTGACGAAGGTTTTGATTGATCTGCACGTCGATGACCGAGAGATCGCGCTCAGCGGTGGCCACCTCGCTCAAAGCGGTGCCTTTGGAAGCATGCGTGGAGGCGATGGTGGCATCAAAATCGTTGCTGGTGCGCTTCAGCGCAGCCTCGGCTGACCTCAACTCGGCGATGGTGGAGTCGCGCGAGAGCGTGGCGAGTTCCAGGTTGCGCTGGGATTCGAGTTTCTTCTCAAAGAGGTCTTTCGTGCGGTTGTAATTCAACTGCGAGGTCTCAGCACCGATTTTGGCGGCGGCGACACGTTGCTCCGCCCCATCAATGGCCTGTGCTTTGGCGAGTTCCTGCTGCGTGATCTGCGCGGTGAGTGACTCGACGCGACCATGGGCAAAGTCGCGACGGCTTTCGATAGCCTCACGCTGCGCCTTGAGGTTGTTGATGAGGTTGGGGTCGTTGTCCTGGATCTCGACAATGAGTTCACCCTTTTTCACACGCTGCCCTTCGGTAACGTGCAGGTGCTTCACCCGCCCGGAAACCTGTGCCTCAATGTTGATGCGGCGGTCCAGAGGATTGAAGGCGATCACGCGGCCCGCACCAGACACAAACTGCCTCCAGGGCAGCCACAGGATTCCAATGACAAAGGCGATAAAGGCAACAACCAGCAACCGGCTGAATATCCGCGCGAACTTCGCACTACCAGCGAGGCTTAGCGCGGGCAGTGATGGCGCAGAGTAAAGATTGACCTGACTCATGAGTGGGATTGGAGGCGTTGGGTTTCGGAATGAGAGGCGGTGCCGTCGTTCAAATGACAAGGTGCAAGTTCGATGATCTGATCGCAGCGCTTCGTGACGTCATGATCTCGAGTGGCTAGAATCACGGTCCAGGGGAGCGCGGGATCAAGGATGGCGGTTTCGAGCAGCTTGAAGGATTCGTCGTCGAGACTGTCGAAAAGTTCATCAATGAGAAGAAGCCGCGGACGCTGGACGAGAGCCCGGGCGAGGAGGAGACGAGTGCGTTGGTTGCCACTGAGAGGGGCACCAGCGACCTTCATGCGCAGATTCAGTCCTTCGGGACGGTGAAGCAGCACGTCGAGCAGACCTACGCGCTGCAGCGCCTCGCGGATTTCATCGAGACCGACATCGACGCGACCGAGTCGCAGGTTTTCGATGACAGTGCCATCGACGATTTCATTTCGGCGCAACAGCATGACGCTCTCTCGGAGCGCCTCCAGATACCAACTGCGCAAATCAAGGCCGTCGATGCTAATGTGCCCTTCTGTAGGCTGCCGGAGGCCGAACAGGATGTCGAGAAGCGAACTTGCTCCCGAGCCATGCGGGCCGACTACAGCCACCCGGCTGCCAGGCATGACGGTGAAGTTCTTCTTGGTAAATAGTGGCTCGTGATAACCGAACGAAATGTCACACGCATTCACCTCCGCACCGCCTCCACGTGCGAGCGGGGTCTCTCCGTCCTCCCGCTCGATTTCGAGATCGAAAATATGTCCGAGCTTATCCATTGCGGCCATGGCATCGTACCACGCTTCGAGTTTTTTGCCCATTTTCGCCATCGCGGCCACAATGGTGCCCATAATGAGCTCTGAGGCTACGAGCTGCCCGAGTGTGATCTGCTGGCTCACGACTAGCCAGCCGCCTAACACGAGTAGTGCAGCGCTTGCGATCACACTAAGCACTAGAAGTCCGACAATCTGCCGCATGACGATGCGGAAGTGGCCGGAGCGGCGGCTCAAATACTCGGTGGCGAGTTGGTTGGCGCGGTCGTAGGCTAGATTGTAGCCACCAGGGCCTTTGAAAAGGAAGGGAAAGGCGGCTATCTCCTCAAACCAGTTCACCACATCATATTTCATTCGTGATTCGGCAATAGATGTATCCACAGCTCCGCGCCCGAGAAGCCAGGTTATGGAAACGATGAGCATGAGGAGCACCGCAACGAATATCAGCAGTACGGGATGGTAAAGGGCGAGCAACAGCATGCCGATCAGGCTGCCGAAGACGAGATTAATACCATCCAACAAGAGAAGCGAGGTGCTCTTTTGCGCTGTGACCACATCAAGGAAGCGGTTTACCAGCTCCGGTGCATGCACATCATCAAGTGCCTCCGCTTTCACACGCGGCAGCCGATAGGCCAGATCCGCAGCCGTGCGAACGAAGATGCGCCGCTGGATGATGTCAGAAATGTAATATTGAAAGCCGTTCACGACTGCCTGAAGTCCCAATGCACCGAAAAGCGCGAAAGCGAGAATCACGATGGCTTGCACATATGGCCGCGATTGTCCGCCGAAGGCCAAATTGCTTACCACGGCATCCACCGCGAGCGGCGCAGCCAAGTAGAGCAAACCGGCAAACACGGAGAAGATAAGCAAGGTGAGGATGTCTCCGCGCTCTGCCTTCAGCAGGCGGAAAAATCGTCGTTGGGGAGTGACATGTGACACATGGCTGTGATCACCGCCATGCTCAGGGCCATGCGCGTTAGCTTCTTGGGCCACTGCCGCATGCACGCTCATATCATGCGCCGGACGTTCCGGGTGAACGATTCCAGCCTCCACCATGTCGTTCACGCTTTGCAGCCCAAGCAGGCTCAGAAGCGCTTTCCTCCGTAGAGTGAGTCGGTGGTTGGGATGATCCCCGTCGGTGATCCGAACGCTAAACCAACCGGCAAAAGTCACCACTACCCAACGCTTTTCCTTAGCTGACCATATCACCACCGGCATGTCATGATGTGCCCGCCACACCGCCTCAGCCAGCGGCATTCGCACTGGGGAGACATGGATGTAGAGCTCGGATGCCGCACTGACGAGCTGGTTCAGGGGCTCCGCATCCCCCCGCACCGCGTTTTGGACGGCGATTCTAGCCCGATCATGATCAAACTCTGTGCCGATGATTGCCGAGAGTTGAGCCAGTATTGTGGTGCTAACGATGGGGGAATGAGAATCAGTCATCAGTTCAAAACGGACAGAGTTACGAGCAGGTTCATAATCAGGATTCGTTATCACTTGGCAGCATGCTAAAATTTGCCAGGGCGAAGCACGCGGACCTCACTTTCGTAGGCCACCATGGCATAGCTGGCAAACCATTTGGCGTGCAGCCGCGCAAGCAACGACTCCGCCACCTCAGGCTTCACGATGACCTCAATTTGCACATTGCCCGTCTCGGCGATGTCGGCGCTGCGCTCCCCCTGGTGACCGCTACCTCTCACGTTGAACGCCGTGTGGCCGTGAGCCCCCGCTTCACGCAGGAGTTCCACCACACGCTCCTCAAGGACGGCCTCGCAGATGATGGTGACTAGTTTCATGGGATGCAGGTTCATGGCTGGAGACATTTGGCGATTTCAAAAAAAAGCGGCACTCCGACAGTGATGTTGAAGGGAAACGTGATGGCGAGGGCGGCCGTGAGCGAGTAAGTCGGGTTGGCCTCCGGCAAGGAGAGCCGCACCGCCGCTGGCGCGGCGATGTAAGAAGCACTCGCGGCCAGCACGCCCAGCAACATGGCCCCACCCGTGCTCAACCCCACCCAGGTGCCCAGGAGCACCCCCACCACTCCATGCACCACCGGGGCGATGAGGCCGAACAGGAGCAGGAATACACCGACTTTTTTCAAATCTCCCAGCCTGCGCCCAGCAACCATGCCCATTTCGAGAAGAAACAAAGCCAGCACACCTTGAAACGGAGCCACAAAGAAACCTTCGACCGAGCTCATGCCACTTTGACCGCTCAGAGCTCCGATCACCATCGCGCCGATCAGCAACAGCACTCCTCGGCCCAGAACCGCATCTCGCAGTGCACTCCGCACCCCCTGGTCGGCCAGCGAGAACCTCCCGCCCCCGAGAATGCCTTTGCCCAGCATGACGCCGACGATGATCGCAGGTGACTCCATCACCGCGAGAAAAGCCGATGCGTAGCTCTCATAGGGCTGATGGATGCTCTTCAGAAAATTCGTCGCCGCAATGAACGTAACCGCGCTGACGCTGCCGTAATGCGCCGCGATGGCTCCGGCGTCAGCCAAGCTGAACCCGCCCAGTTTTTGCAGCACCGGGCACGTCCACAACGGAATCAGACCACCTAGCGCCACAGCCGCCAGCGCTGGCAGCCAAACAGCACCAAGACCGGCCTCGTTGATCGCCACACCGCCTTTGAAGCCGATGGCGGTGAGCAGGTAGATGGTGAGCGTCGAGTAAAGGGACTCAGGAAACTTTAAATCGCTTTTCGAAACCGCCGCGAAGACTCCAAGGGCAAAGAACAAAACGGCGGGACTGAGAAGATTGGCCTGAATGGCTTGAGTGAATTCCATGGGTGCGCTGTGAACCTGAAAATACTGTTCCCCGCTTTGCGGCGGATGACTACGGTATGCCTTGGTTTAGCCCGCTGGATACTTCGGTCCAATACATATAATTTCGTTCTTCGTTCGCTTGAATGAAACTGAACCCAGACACCTCAATTCACGGCGTATTTGTGCTGCGGAGTCACTTTTTGCCATCTGGCCTCAATCAGCTTGTAGGCATTTTCAGGGCGCAAAACGCCACGGATCATCATTTCATGTATCTCCCGCGCCTCCGCCATGCTGAGATCATAGTACCAGCGCTCACCGGTCTCGCCTCGGCTGTCGGTAAAGGCGATGTGTCTGATCTGGCTGCCTTCCGAATACTTCACAGCAGCCACCAGCCCAATGACCACCCAGTCCTCTTTCGCCTGGGCGATGGCAGGCGTTGGATCATTGAACAAAGGCCGCTCGCTGCTGAGAAAGATGCCGATACGACCCTGCTGATCGCGAACGCCATGCGGCCAAACCCGGGTGGAAGTAAACGCGACCTCCGACATCATGGATTGCACCCGCCCGGCAACGGCTTCAAGTGGCAGCAGTTCGGCGCGGCTTAGAGCCCGCCCGGCTTTGCTATCGCCAGAAAGAACCGTTTGGGAGGAGGGCAGCGCACTGGATGGAATGACTGCTTCTTTGCCAGCAATCATCACCACGGACAGCGCCATGCCTGCGATGACGAGATTGCGACCAGTGAAAAGATGGTTGGAGGTCATGAGATTTGATTGGTTTGGACATGCTGGTTAGTGATTTCGAATTCAGCCACGATGCGCAGGCTTCACACCCCGCGCCGCGCCGGTGAGGCGGCGAGTTTTTAGGAGGCGCGTGGCGAGTGTTTTGCGCACGTTTGCACGCAACTTTAGCAGAGCCTCGTCGAAGGTATGGCCGGAGCTACGCGCCAGCACATCAGGACCAGGAATACTCAGCATCATGGAGAGATGATAAGGCGGTGTTTGCTCGGATTGCTGCTCCACGCGCACTAAGGCGCGGGAGATAGGCTTGAGGGTTGCGAACTGCTCTAGCGTCTGATGGATCTGAGTTTCCCATTTGATGCGCGGATTGCAGCCGAACCAGTCGAGTTGGATGATCATAAGC
>CAXNGR010000310.1:0-5570 GCA_964201265.1 Verrucomicrobiaceae bacterium | reverse complement strand
AAACCGCCGGTTTGACTGTGACAGTGAGGCTGACATCAGCCTGCTGTCACAGTTTTTGTTTGGCCGTATGCCCGTGGGAGTATGCATAGCCATAGACTCAGCCTCCTTGATGCCACCAGGGCCGTTTTGGACCAAGCCACCGCCGTTGGCAGGATGTGTTTGGCTGGTTCTGGAGTATGGGAGTCAGGGCGGTCGAAGAGATCGAGTCGTTAGGTGAAGGTGATGCTCATGTTGGCGCCCCACTCTGTGAGTGTCCTCTGGTTGCAATGTCATCTTCGCCGAGTCGGGTTTCACCCCATGGCAGATCAACTTCGGCCTTTTTAACATGGTGGCGTGAGCGAGTTCATGCCGACGAGCGATTCCACCCCAGCAACAGTCACCACGCTCGATCTGCCGACCAAACTGGCGGTGGATGAAGCTTTGCTACAGCAGCGCGTGGAACTGCACATTCCCTGGGTCACATTCATCCAAGTGGCGGCTGTGCTGCTGGCCTCTTATGCCGTTTATGTGCTGTGGTCGCTGCTGCTGCTGGTTTTTCTGGCCTTTTTTCTGGCCGTGACTCTGCATGCTTTTGTGGACTGGCTGGATGGCAAAGGGCTGCGGCACTGGGCCAGCCTGCTGATCGTGATCGGCGGACTGCTGACGGTGATTGGCATCGGTATCGCGCTCATCATTCCCGCATTGATTGAGCAGGTAGCGGCTTTCAGCAAAAACCTGCCACAACTGCATGAGGATGCGATCAATCAGCTCCCCGTGGGTAATGTCATTCGAGAAAGCATCCAGAGTCTGCTGGATAGTGCTAATTGGACGGAGGCGAGCAACTGGTTCGGTCATTTCGTATCCGCTGGTGGCATCGCACTCGGAGGGATCTCGCAAATCGCGCTATTGCTGGTGATTGCGATTTATCTGCTGATTGACGGGCGCAAGACCTTTGACTGGGTGCTGGCCTTCTTCTCTCCGCTCAAGCGTCGGAAGCTGCGCATCACGGCGAATGAGGTCTCGCAGGTGATTTTTGGTTATGTCTTCGGCCAAGTTGTCACCTCGCTGCTGGTGATGGTGTACTCCTTTGCCTTGCTGTGGCTGTTGCATGTGCCGGGAGCGCTGATGCTCGCGATCCTGGCTGGCCTTTTCGACATCCTGCCGATCCTCGGCTTCTTCATCGCCACCGCACCGGCCTTCCTGCTGGCGCTGAGCGTGTCACCGCAGACGGCGGGTCTCGTGCTTGCTTTGTACTTGCTGTTTCAACTGGTGGAGAACTACCTCATCGTGCCCATGATCTATGGCAAAAACCTGCGTGTCTCCACGCTGACTGTGCTGCTTGGCTTGTTGGCTGGAACCATGCTCGCTGGCATTCCTGGGGCGCTCGCCGCGCTGCCCGTGATCGCTTCCTATGCCGCGATCGAGCGCATCTGGCTGAAACCCTTCCTGCGGGATGGTGTCTCTGAAAAACATGAGCTGCAAAAAGACCAACATTTTGGGGAGAAGGACTGACTTTCATGTTCAAAGCCTGCATTCCACTTTTGAAAGAGACGTTCCGCCAGTGGGACGCCCACCGCGTGCCCAAGATGGGTGCGGCGCTGTCCTTCTACACGGTCTTCTCGCTGGCACCGCTGGCGATTCTTGTGCTGTCACTGCTCAGTCTTGCGGTGGAGCGTAGCGCGGCACGCGCGGAGATCGTGGGGCAGTTTAGAAATTTTGTCGGCAAGGAGGGGGCGGAAGTGATGGAGATGATCCTCACGAAAACTGGTGCGGAGCAGCATGGCATCCTCGGCACGGTGCTCGGCTTTGTGGTGCTGCTGATTGGTGCCTCGGGTGTGTTTGGAGAGCTGCAGGACTCGCTGAACCAGATCTGGAACGTATCCTCGAAGCGCCACCCGGTTTTCATTCTGGTGAAGGAGCGTGTCTTCTCCTTTGCGATGGTGTTCGTCATGGGCTTTCTCATGCTCGTCTCGTTCATGTTCTCTGCCGCCGTTGCTGCGGCTGGAAACTACCTGCATGGCCGACTTCCCGGCTTGGATGGCCCTTGGGAGTGGGGCAATGCGGTGATCTCCCTGCTGGTGATCGCGCTGCTGTTTGCGATGATCTTCCGCCTGATTCCAGACACTCGCATCGCCTGGGGAGATGTCTGGCTCGGTGCCGCGATCTCTGCTGTACTGTTTGTGCTGGGGAAGTTCGTGCTGGGTTTTTACTTCGGGCGCAGCGCGCTGGCGTCTAGCTACGGCGCGGCGGGTTCTCTCATCATCATCCTGGTCTGGGTGTTCTACTCCGCGCAGATCCTGTTCTTCGGCGCAGCCTTCACTCGGGTCTATGCCCTACAACTGGGTTCACATCGAGCAGTTGAAGATGTGGTCACCGCCAGTTGAGTGTCTCCTGCCTGCATGACATTCGAAATCGCTCTACTGTTCAGCATTGTCTTGGCTGCGTTGGTGCTCTTTTGGTGGGATCGCTTCTCGCCGGACATCATCGCGCTGGGGGTGCTGCTCTCTCTGGCTCTCACCGGTTTGGTTCCTGCGGACAAAGCCTTTGCGGGCTTTGGCAGTGACACAGTGATCATGATTCTCGGTCTTCTGATACTCACGGCTGCCTTGCAACGCACGGGGATCGCGGACCTAGCGGGCAGGGTGGTGCTGCTGCGTGCGGGGAATGATCCTAACCGTCTGCTGATTGCGGTGATGGTCACCACGGCCACTCTGAGCGCCTTCATGAGCAACACAGCGGCCACGGCGCTGTTCGTGCCGGTGGTGTTCGGCATCGCCAAGAAATCCGGCATCAGTCCGGGGCGGCTGCTCATGCCGCTGGCGTTTTCTTCCATTCTGAGCAGCTCGGTTACGGTCATCTCGACCTCGACCAATCTCGTGGTGAGCGGCATGATGACGCGCTACGGCATGCCGCCCATCGGCATGTTCGAGCTGGCGGCGGTCGGAGTGCCCATCTCGATTGTCGGCCTGCTTTACATGTATTTCATCGGACGCCGCATGATTCCTGAACGCGCTGCGCTGGATGAGCATGACGCTGACTTTGCCGCGAGGCCATACCTGAGCGAGATCGTCATCCAGCCGGACTCCAGATTCGACGGCAAGACGCTGGAAGAGGCTAGGATCGGGCAAATGCTGGGCCTCACGGTCATCAGCATCATTCGTGACAAGAATGCCCGTCTTCAGGCTCATGCGCGCACCGTTCTAAAGGCAGGCGACGTGCTGCTCGTGCAAGGCAGCCAAGAAGACATCCTCAAGGTCAAGGATACGGGCGGCATGGAGATCAAGGCAGATGTGAAACTCTCCGATCCCGAGCTATTGGACAGCGAGAGCGCACTGGCGGAGGCCATCGTGCTGCCCGGCTCATCGCTCATCGGCCGCACGCTCAAAAACCAGCGTTTCAGCGAGCGCTATAACCTTCAGGTGCTGGGCATCAATCAACGCGGCGTGAACGTGGTGCAAAAGATGAGCCTCACACCCGTCAAGCTCGGCGACGTGCTGCTGCTCCAGGGACGGCGCGAGCGCATCGCCGCGCTGGGAGGAGAACGCGCGTTTCACATCCTGGGACCGCTGGGTTCCATGGAGGAAGTGCGTCCGCGGCGCAGCCATGCCGTGCTGGCGGTCGGCATTTTCGTCGGCGCCATCGTGCTGGCCGCGTTCAATGTCACTTCCTTGCCCTTGGCGGTCATGCTCGGAGCGTTGCTTGTGTTTGCCACTGGCTGCATCACGCCGGAGGAGGCCTATGGTGCCGTTGAATGGAAGGCCATCATGCTGATCGGTTCCATGCTGACTTTAGGCGCGGCGATGGATCACACGGGCGCTGCGGCGTATCTGGCCGGGCAAATCGTTGCGCTCGTCGGGAGCGCTGGACCGCTGTGGCTGCTCAGCGGGTTCTTTGCGCTTACCGTGTTGCTCACGCAGCCGATGTCGAACCAGGCCGCCGCGATTGTCATCATTCCGATTGCCATCCAAACCGCAGTGCTGGCAGGTCTTGATCCGAGACCCTTTGCCATCATGATCGCGGTGGCGGCCAGTTGCTCCTACCTCACGCCTTTGGAGCCTTCCTGCCTCATGGTGTATGGACCAGGACGATATCGGTTCTCGGACTTCGTGAAAGTCGGCTCGTTGCTCACCGTGCTGATCTACCTCATCGCCATCACGCTGGTGCCGCTGGTGTGGCCGCTGCGTTAGTGGCTTGGTGACACCTTTCGGCGTGGGAAGTCAGAGGTGAGAAGTGACGCCTGCGACAGTGCCAGTTCGAACATCTGACTTTTAACTTCTTGCTCGTTCTTTCATGGTTATTCAACAGGCTGCTAAGCGGTGAAGTGCAGGTCATCGGCGACGCTCTGATCCCGGCGCTCTGCGCATTGATGCAGGTGCCGCACGTCCATGTCACGCGGATGTGCTCTCGACTTGAGTGCTGCTCTGGTGATGGCGGCGTTCTCCGCGTCATGCAGGTCTTGACCTTCAACGGAGCATTGCATCAGGAAACGTCCTGTGATGAGGTGGTGGATGCTGGCCTGGTAACTCATGATTTTGATCCGGTTCAGACATTGCCGGGAGTTTTTTGAGCGCTCCCGGCACTGCAGGTTTCGTGGAGACGACTTGGTGAATTAATAGCGGCGGCGGTTGTCACGTTGATCGTAGTAGCGGTCATTGCGCTGATCGCGTGAGCCGCCGATCAGATTTCCGCCCAGAGCGCCGAGGCCAGCTCCGATGGCCGCGCCTTCGAGGCCACGCCCGCTCTGGCTGCCGATGATGCCGCCCACGCCCGCGCCCCCCAGGGCACCAATGACGGTGCCGGTGCGTGCGTTGGGGCTGTTCGAGCAAGAGACCACTGAAAGTGATGCGAGAAGTGTTCCGAGGATGAGTGTTTTCATGGAAGTGAGCTAGCATCAGATGCTTCTTTGCCACCATGGGGTGTTTCCCCCAACTTTGGGCTCTTGGAGCAGTTCAGCCGCATCGTTTCATGACAAAAAGTCCCGTGCTCTTGCGGGCACGGGACTGTGGGATCAATGACGGCAGTGTCCGCCAGTCTTTTTACTTTGTTCGCACCACCAGTACACGGCGGTCCATTTGCATCTCAGCCTCGTTCCCCTGGGGATACATGGGGAAGCTCTCGCCGTAGCCATGGGCGCTCAGCATGCTGGCGGGCACGCCGTAGCGCTGGGTGAGCTCGTCATACACGCGCTGGGCGCGTGCCGCCGACAGTGTCACGTTGTATTCGTTCGTGCCATCCGTGCTCGTGTGGCCCTCAATGTCAAAGACGGTGCCGACCTCGGTTTTGCTGATTGCGAGAATCACGCCAGCAACCTGCTGCAGTGCGTTGCGTGACTCATCGTCGAGCAGGTCGGAGGTTTCCTTCACAAAGAGCACAGGCAGCGTCACATACGGTAGCTCGCGGCTTTGGCCCTGGTCTTCCACGATCACCACGCTGCGCTCGGAATTGTACACGCGGCGCGCCTGCCCGGGAGTGTCCACGACGGTCGTGGTTTTGGTGGTTTTCAGCGCTGTCTGTGGCGTGGCGGTAAGGACGACCACCTTGGGTGCCAAGGATAACTGACGCTGCACCACGGCGGAATCCAAGGTGCGAAC
>CAXNGR010000309.1:0-5579 GCA_964201265.1 Verrucomicrobiaceae bacterium | reverse complement strand
ATCTTCTTCTGCTCTTCGCTGGTGTAGAAAATGGCGGAGCGGTACTGCGTACCGTAGTCGTTGCCCTGGTAGGCGGTGCCTTTGGGGAGGAGCTTGCCGTGTTTGACCATTTCCTCCTTCGTCACGCTGGTGGGATCATGCGCGTCCCAGAAGAGGTCGATGATTTCCTTGAAGCTGATGACTGCGGGATCGAACTCGATCTGGATGACCTCGGCGTGGCCGGTTTCGCCGGTGCAGATGTCCTCATAAGTCGGGTTTTCCGTTTTGCCACCTGCGTAGCCACTGACGACTTTTTTCACGCCTTTGACCAGGAGGTACTGCGCCTCGACGCACCAGAAGCAGCCGCCGCCGATGATGGCCGTTTCAGTTTTGGCGGCAGGGGCGTCGGCAGCAGAAGAAAGCGGGGCGATAGAAGCCATGAGGAAGGTGGTAAGAAGGGTGAGCGCGGTTTTCATGACGAAGATACGAACGAAGGAGAAGGACGAGTCAATCATCCGTCGCATGAGAGGCGAAACTTTCGCGGGAATTCCAGCGCTTTTCAATTTCCTGAGCTGAACTCACAAAAACCGCGCCGTCCGGCTCTCTTTGCACTTCTTCACCTGCTCCGGAGTTCCTGCGGCGACGACGCGTCCACCTTCGGCTCCGGCTTCGGGACCGATGTCGATGAGGTAGTCGGCTTCGGCATAGACGTCGGGGTGATGCTCGATGACGACGACGGTGTGGCCTTCATCGACGAGGCGATGGAGGACGTCGATGAGTTTGGCGACGTCTTGGATGTGCAGGCCGATGGTCGGCTCCTCAATGAGGTAGAGATTGCGCTTCCCAGCCTTGGTGATGCCTTTGAGCTGCTCTTTGAACGTGCGACCGTCGCCGCTGCGCAGCTCGGTGACGAGCTTGATGCGCTGCGCCTCGCCACCGCTGAGCGTGGGGCTGGGCTGGCCGAGCTGGAGATAGCCTAGACCGGTGTCGGCGAGCAGTTTGAGCGGACGTGCGATCTTTGGCACGGGCGCAAAGAACTCGGCGGCCTCGGTGATGCTCATGCGCAGCACCTCGCCGATGTGTTTGCCGTTGTATTCGACTTCGAGCGTCGCGGCGTTGAATCGCAGGCCGTTGCAGGTCTCGCAATGCACGCGTGTGGTCGGCAGGAAGGCCATCTCGACTTTGATCTCGCCATTGCCGCCGCAGGTCTCGCAGCGTCCGCCTTCGGTGTTGAAGGAGAAGCGGCCCGACGAGTAGCCACGCGTTCTGGCGAGTGGTACCTGCGCGAACAGCTTCCGAATGTCATCCCAGATGCCCACATACGTCGCCGGACACGAGCGGCTGGTCTTTCCAATCGGCGATTGATCGACCTCATGCACCGTCTGCAAGTTCTCAAAGCCCGTGATGCTCTTCCAAGCGTGAGCGATCTTCGCCTTCGACTTGCTGATCTTCTCGCGCACCGCAGGCGACAGCGCGCCATGCATCAGCGAACTCTTGCCGCTGCCGCTCACGCCCGTGAGAACGGTCAAACGACCGAGTGGAATCGCGACATCGACGTTTTTCAAATTGTTCGCCGTCGCGCCGGTCACACGCAGCCAGCCGTCCTTCGATTTGAGCGCAGGCAACGCACGTCGCTCGCCGCGTGACGGATGCTTGAGCGGTTTGTTGAGACTTTGGCCCGTGACGCTCTTCTTGTTCTTCAGCAGATGCGCCAGCGTGCCTTGCGCGATGACCTCACCGCCAAATTTACCCGCGCCTGGCCCCAGATCGAGAATCGTGTCCGCCCGTCGCATCGTTTCGTCATCGTGCTCGACGACGAGCAGCGAGTTGCCCTTGTCCCGCAGCGCGGAGAGCGTGTCGAGCAGCTTCTCGTTGTCACGCGGATGCAGGCCGATGGTCGGCTCATCAAGCACATACAACACACCGCGCAGATTGCTGCCGAGCTGTGCGGACAAACGAATGCGTTGCGCCTCGCCACCGCTGAGCGTGTCGGCGCTGCGATTGAGCTGGAGATAGCCAAGGCCCACCTCCTGCATGAATTTGAGCCGCTGCTCGATCTCCTTCACGATGTCGCGTGCGATGATCGCTTCGGTGCCCGCAAACTTCAGTTTGCCCATCAGCTTGCCCGCATCGCCCGCTGTGAGCGACGTGAAGTCTTGAATCGTGCTGCCTTGAAGCTGCACCGCGCGACCGATCTCGTTGATGCGGCTGCCGTGGCAGCTTGTGCAGGTCTGACGCGGCGCGTCTTCCTCATCCTCGCTGTTGAAACGGCGCTCCTCCTCCATCTCGGCCTCCAGCACCGACACATCGGGCTGGCGATCACTCAGATCTAGCTTGCGACCGACGACACCAAAGCCACGGCAGTCTTTGCACCAGCCATGCGGGCTGTTGAAGCTGAACAGTCGCGGATCAAGCTCCTCAAACGACAATCCGCACGAAGGACAGCTCATCTCCGTGCTCAGCACGGAGGTCGATTTGTCCGCCAGGCGCAGTTTGATCGTGCCCTTGCCCATCTTGATTGCCGCATCGACCAGCGGGCGCAGTTTCTCATCGGAATCGGCTTTCGTGACTTTCGCGATCACCGCATCAATGTTATGCTCCTTGAAGCGCTCCAGCCGTTGGAAGCCCTGCGTCTCGCGAAACTCGCCATCGACGAGCAATGTCTCGATGCCATGCCGCTGCGCATGATCTGCCACCTCGTTGTGGAATCCTTTGCGCGCCTTGATCAGAGGCGCCAACAGATGCAGCGGCCCTTTGGTCGCCTGCTTCATCACGGCATTCAAAATGGACTGCACACTCTGCTTCTTCACCGGTATGGCACACTTCGGGCAATACTGCGTGCCCAGCTTCGCGAACAGCAGGCGCAGGAAGTGATACGACTCCGTCACTGTCGCCACCGTCGATTTGCCGCCGCCACGCGAGATGCGCTGCTCGATGGCCACCGTCGGCGGCACACCCGTGATCAGATCCACCTCCGGCTTTTCCATCTGCTCCACAAACGTCCGCGCATACACCGACATGCTGTCGAGGAAGCGCCGCTGCCCTTCCGCAAAGATCAAATCAAACGCCAGCGACGACTTTCCCGAGCCGCTCAGGCCCGTGACGACGACGAATTCATCACGCGGGATGTCGAGGCTGATGTTCTTGAGGTTGTGCTCGCGTGCACCGCGGATGCTGATCGTGTTCGTAGTTCGGGCTTTAGCCCGTTCTGGAACGCTCGGACGGGCTGAAGCCCGAACTACGGACTCAGAACCGAGCACTTGTTTGAGATATCGCCCCGTATGTGAAGCCTCACACTTCGCGACCTCCTCCGGCGTTCCCGCAATCACCAGAGCACCACCCGCAGCGCCGCCTTCCGGCCCGAGATCAATGACCCAGTCGGCGCATTTGATGACTTCGAGATTGTGTTCGATGACGAGCAGGCTGTGGCCTTCATTGACGAGGCGTTGCAGCAGTTTCACCAGCAGCGCGATGTCATCGAAGTGCAGGCCAGTGGTCGGTTCGTCGAGCAGGAGCAGGCTGCCGGAGCCTTGCTTCGCTTTGGGATCGGTGGGGTTCTCAATGAGGTGCCCGATGAGCTTCAAGCGCTGCGCCTCACCGCCGGAAAGCGTGTTGAGCGGCTGCCCGAGCTTCAAGTAGCCGAGCCCGGCCTCGTTGAGCATCTGAAGCTGCGTCACGATCTGTGCGGCTTTCTTGGACGACTCAAACAACGGGCTGCTGAACCACGCCACCGACTCCTCGGCAGTCAAACCGAGCACTTCATGGATGCTTTTACCATGCAGCAAGATTTTCAACGCATGTGGCTGATAGCGGCGGCCTTCGCATTCGGGGCACGTCACATAGAGATCGCTGAGGAACTGCATCTCGATCTTCTCGTAGCCATTCCCGGCGCAGCGCTCGCAGCGGCCTTCGCCGGAGTTGAAACTGAAAAAGCCCGGCATGATGCCCTGCGTCTTCGCATCCTCCGTTTCGGAGAACAGCGTGCGAATGTGATCAAATGCGCCCAGAAACACCGCCGGTGTCGAGCGCGGCGTGCGTGCCAGCGGCGATTGATCGACCATCACGACCTCGCGCAGGTTTTCATGGCCGGTGATCTTGCTCACGCGGCCCGGTTCGTCCTCGCAGACTTCGCCACGCAGCTTTTGCAGGTTCCGGTAAAGCACGTCATGCACCAGCGTCGATTTGCCGGAACCGCTGACGCCCGTGACGCAGCAGAACACGCCGAGGGGGATGTCCACATCGAGCTTCTTGAGGTTGTTTTGCCTTGCGCCGACGATGCTGAGGTACGGAGTCCCGCCTTTAGGCGGCTTGGTGCTCTTGGGTGTTGCGGTGTCCTTTCCGCCTAAAGGCGGGACTCCTAACTTTCTCCGCTCCTTCGGCACGGGCACCGATTTCCTTCCGAACAAGTAATCCCCCGTCAACGATCCAACCTTCGCACTCAACTTCGACAATGGCCCGCTAAACACCAATTCGCCGCCTTTATCACCACGCCCAGGGCCGATGTCGATGACGTTGTCGGCACTGCGCATGACGGCTTCTTCATGTTCGACGACGAGCAGCGTGTTGCCTTTGTCACGCAGGCCTTCCATGACGCCGATGAGGCGGCCGATGTCGCGCGGATGCAGGCCGATGCTCGGTTCATCGAGCACGAACAGCGTATTCACCAGCGAAGCACCGAGACAGGTCGTCAAATTCACGCGCTGAAGCTCACCACCGCTCAACGTGCGTGTTTGGCGATCCAAATTGAGATAACCGAGCCCCGCACGATCCATGTAGCTGATGCGACTGGCGATTTCATCGCGCAGCATCGCAGCGGCGTGATCGCCGTCCTTGAGTGACCAAGATTGCACCAGCGGATGCAGATCGCTCACCGGCAGACGCCACAGATCGGCCAGCGTGTGCTCGCCGATGCGGAAGCTGTGCGCCTCCTTCTTCAAACGACCGCCACCACAGTCCATGCACTCGGTGTAGGCGCGGTAGCGGCTCAAGAAGACACGCACATGCATCTTGTAGCTGCGCGACTCCTGCCACTTGAAGAATCCGCGCACGCCATACCACTCACCGCGATTGTAGGCGACTTCAGGATCGTCATTCGTGCCTTCGATGAGCCATTTGCGATCCGCGTCGCTGTAATCCTCGAACGGCTTATGAATATCGACGCCACGCTTTCGTGCCGCACGTTCGAGATCGAGCTGCGACTCGCCATAGGTGCTGCCTTGAAACGGCCGCACTAAACCTTGATTGATGCTCAGCGACTCATCGGGAATCGCCTTCCCCATGTCGAGTCCAAGCGTGCGGCCAAAGCCACGGCAGGTCGGACACGCACCAATCGGGCTATTGAAGCTGAACAAACCCGGCGTCGGCGCTGGCAGCGTGATTCCGCAGTCTGCGCAGCTCCAATCGGTGGAGAAATGCCGGGTCTCGTCGTCGATGCTCGTTGCCACCTTGCCTTTGCCGAATCGAATCGCCGCTTCGACGGCCTCGCTGATGCGTGGACGTTGTTTCGCTTCAAGTGTCACGCGATCCTGCACCACCATCACCTGCGCCGGCAGTTTGCGCTCGGTGATTTCATCGAGTCGCACGATCTGGCCATACAGCCA
>CAXNGR010000308.1:0-5598 GCA_964201265.1 Verrucomicrobiaceae bacterium | reverse complement strand
GTGACGAGTAAGCAATTTGCCATCGGCGACGGCACGCAGCTCAAGCGCCTCGCCTTTGAAGAGCACGAGCAGCTTCCCAGACACAAACGGCGTCGCGTAACCGGCTTCACCGCGGCCAGTCTGCCAGATTGTTTTGCCCGTGGCAGCATCGAGGCACACGTTGGAACCTTCCGCGCCACCGACATCGAGATAGAGCCTGTCTTCATGCAGCGCCGGACTCGTGGACCATCCATACACGGGTCGCTTGCCGCCAAAGTCTTTCAAAAAGCTCTTCTGCCACTTCACGCTGCCGCTGGCCGCATCTAGGCAGAGCAGATCGCCCTCGCGGCTGAGCACGAAAACGCGTCCATCCGCCACCGTGGGTGTCGTAGCGGGGCCATAGGGCACGATGCTCATCTCGTGCGCCTTCGTTGGCACTTCAAAGGTATGCTTCCACACCGGCTTACCCGTTTCGAGTTCGAGGCAAAAAACGGTGTCGTGATCCGCGCCGTCGTTTCCAGCCGTGAAAACGCGATCACCCACCACCGCGAAGCTCGCGAGCCCTTTGCCCAGCTCGGCCTTCCAAAGCACCGGCGGGCCATCCGCAGGCCATGTCGTGTTCCAACCCGTCTCCGGCGTCGTTCCATCGCCGCGAGGGCCTTGATAGCGCGGCCAGTCGCTCTCGGACTTTTTCGTCGTTTCGGCAAAAACCGGCGCTGGAGAGGCTTTTCGCGTGCTGGCGGACTTTTTGGCTTCTTCCGGCAGCGGAGCCGAATCCTTCGTCGGCAGCGCGATGACCTCCGGTGGTGCTTTTTCACCCTCGCGACTCTCCCCGCCGATGGCGATGATTTTTCCCGCTCCACCACTGAGCAACCGATGAAAATAACGCGGATGCGCCAGCTTCGCGATGCTCACCCAGGCCTCGCCGCGCAGTTCGAGCAGCTCACCGCTCACGCCACTCGCGAAGAGCCGCCCTTCATGCGCCACCGCCGCGAAACCGAAGCCACCGATCTTGTCCGCAGGCAGTTTCGGGCCTTCGCTCCACGTTCCGGTCGTCGAGTCGAGCACAGACACCGCGCTGGTGGTTTCTTCATCATCGGTCATGCCGCCGATGGCATACACCTTCGTTCCAACAGCCTGCACAGCTAACGCACGACGCTTGAAAGGCTGCGCATGGCTTTCCCAAGCCGCGTCTGCCTTGCTCAAATCGAGCGTGAGGTAGGTGTCGTGCCACACCGCATCGCTTTCGCCTTCCAATCGCCAGCCGCCGACAACGTAAAGCGTTTCACCGCTCACGATGCTGTCATGGCTGGAGCGACGCTGCGGCAGTTTCGGCAGCGGATGCCATTTCCCATCGCTCACGCGAAACAGCGCCGCCGTTTCGCTCGACCACAGATCCTGTTCCTTTCCCTTTTCGTTCCGCGCCGCCATGCCGCCGATGCGGAGGACGCCATCCTTCGCCACCACGAGCGAGGCACCTTGCGCAGGTTCGTCTTTGAGCAGCGACTCCCATTTTTCTGCGCCTGGCTTCCAGCGGAAGAGATCACCATGAACCTCGTCGCGGTTGTATTTGTGGCGTTTGCCGCTGTGGCCGCCGTAAAAATACAGCGCACCATCCGGCATGCCCGCCGCGCCAAAGCTGGCGACCGGCAGCGGCAGTTGAGGCGGCACCTCCGCCGCGTGCGTGATGGACAGAGCCACCAGCAAGGAAATCAAAGAAAGGGTTTTCATGGGGCTGCTGTGATACTCCGCCTACGGCTCAGCGCTTGCGCCGGTTTGCGCAAAGCTGGCGGTGAAATGACTTCGCACGCATTTCAGCGCAAACGAGTATCATTCTTCATCAAGCAGGCCAAAGCGTGAGCTCGCCAGGGTGGCTAGAGCAGCGGCCCGCATGAAACTCCATCACCGCTTCCGCCTTCTCCTTTGTCTCTGGCCTCTCACGACTCTCGGACAAGTTCCCAGCAACACACAGCCACCTTTTGGCGAACCTATTCCCGTGCCGCTGACGCAAGGCGATGCCTCGAACGCGACCGGTGCCGTTTTGCCGGAGATCGTCATCGTGGATTCGCGGAATGCCACGAAGGGTTCCGAGGTGGCCGCTTCGACGACGGTGCTGAATCTAGACGCGTCCGTCTTCTCCCTGGCCACCTCAATGCGTGACTACCAGCGCTACGAGCCAGGTGTGAGCGTGCCCTTCGGCTTCAGCGGCGGCGGCCCCAGCCGCAGCGGACGCAGCGGTACCGGCAGCTTCAATATTCGCGGCCTGGACGGGAACCGTGTCCTCATGCAAACGGATGGCATTCGCCAGGCGGACCAGTTCAACTTCGGCGGCACCTTCAACATCGGTCGTGACTACATCGACGTGGACGCGCTGAAGCAGGTGGAAATCCTGAAAAACGCCGCGTCTTCTCTGTATGGCAGCGATGCCCTCGGCGGCGTGGTGTCTTTCGTCACCAAAGATCCGGCGGACATTCTCAACGGCAAGGACGCAGGGGTGGAATCCACCACACGCTATGACACGGCTGATGACAGCTACTCACAAACACTCGCTACGGCGATGAAAACCGGTCAGCTCGAATGGCTCGTGCTCCACACCTGGCGCCAAGGCCACGAGACCGACAACCGTGGCTCCATCATCCCTGACCTGAGCGACTATGAAGTGCGGAACTGGCTCGCCAAGCTGGTGTGGAAGCCGGACGAGCACCACACCTTCAAGCTCACTGGCGAGTATCTGCGCCGTGAAAGCTCCAACGACCTGCTCAACGCCCGCCGCCAGTTTCTCTCAGGTGGATTCGTCTTCCGCACGAACTCGATGCAGCTCGACGACGAGATCACGCGCTTCCGCATCAGTCTGGACCATGGCTACGATCGCGGCAGTGACTCTGGACTCGTGGACCGATTCAACTGGCAGATCTACTACCAGAAATCGCTGACCGAGGAGCATATCCTCGAAGACCGCGACCGAGTCACGCCCACTTTCCACGACCGCCTCAGAGACCGTCATAACGTGTACTGGCAGAACCACCTCGGCGCGCAGTTTAACCTCGTGAGCGACTTCAGCACCGGAGCGCTGAAGCACTCCCTGGCCTATGGCGCGGAGTTCATCTCCTCTTTCAGCCGCCGCACACGCGACGGCACGGAGTATAACTACACCCTCGGGACGGCGACGAAGGTCTTCACGCCGGACACCTTCCCTCTGAAGGACATGCCGGACAGCCAGTCTTATCGCTACGGAGCCTACATCCAGGACGAGATCAGTTGGGGGCCGGATCGGCGCTACATCCTCACACCCGGCCTGCGAGTGGAATACTACCAGATCCATGTCGATAATGATGCCCTCTACCTCCGCGCCAGTGGCGGTCTCGCTGGCACGGACTATGAGAAATTCGCCATCGCGCCAAAGCTTTCTTTCCTCGTGAAGCTCGACGAGCACCACAGCGCCTACTTCCGCTACGCGATGGGTTTCCGCAATCCCACACCGGAGGATCTCAACGGCACCGTCACGAACATCCCGTTCAGCTATTTGACCATTCCGAACCCGAACCTGGAAAACGAGACGAGCCAGAGCTTCGAGGTGGGTCTGCGCGGTCAGTATGAAAAGACCGCCTGGGCGTTCTCGGCTTACTACAACCACTACGAGAACTTCATCAACCTGTTCGCTGCGGCTGGCGGCAACGGCACACCCGCCAATCCGACGATCTTCCAGAGCCAGAACCTCAGCTACGCCAGCATCTATGGCCTGGAATTCAAAGGAGACACCGCCCTCGACTTCATCAGCCCCGCTCTGCACAATCTCACGCTCTTTGGCAATGCAGCGTATTCGCAGGGATGGGATGGCCAAAACCAGCAGCCGCTGGCCTCCATCGATCCGTTCAAGGCCGTCATCGGACTGCGTTATGCATGGGAGGATGTGCAGTTTGAATTCGTGACGAGCTACTTCGCAAGGCAGAACCTCACCCCCGGCCTCGGCGCGGCTGGCCAGTTCACGCCCTCCTCTTTCTTCATGCTCGATCTCGTCGCCCGCTGGCAAGTGACAGAAAAAGTGACGTTCACCGCCGGTCTCTACAATCTCACCAACGTCCAGGCATGGCGCTATCAGGACGTTCGCGGCCTCAGCACCGCCACCACGGACATCGACCGGTACACGCTCCCTGGCATCAACGCGCGCTTGGCTTTAAACATCAAATTTTGACCTGATGGTTTGCAGGTTGGCTGAGAAACGGGCGTGGTCTGCGAGGGCCACGCCCGTTGTGCCGACAAGTCTTGAACTGAATTCACCGCATGCCAAGTTGATCACATGGCCTTCCTCGACACCGACTTTTTCGAGCGCGACGTTCTCCTCGTCGCACGAGACTTGGTGGGAGTTGAGCTCGTATGGCACGGCTGTTCCGGCATCATTGTGGAGACGGAGGCCTACGCGGTTGAGGGTGATCCGGCCTGCCACACGGCCTCGCGGCCGAGTGCGCGTGAGTTTGTGAAATCGAAGCCGCCCGGCGCGGCTTATGTTTATTTCAACTACGGCATGTACTGGCTCTTCAACTTGCTCGTGAAAGGCGGCGAACGTGATGGCTTGATTCTGATTCGAGCTTTGGAGCCGACAAAAGGCATTGAGCACATGCAAAGTCGCCGCAGTCGCGAAAAGACCCGCGAACTATGTTCCGGCCCCGGAAAACTCGCGCAGGCGCTGGGCATTGATGGAAGTCATCACGGCCTGCCGATGGCCGGACGTGGCAAACCCAGCGGCTGTGGTCTCAAAACCGCCCAATCGGCCACGCATGAGGTCTCCAGCGACATCCGCGTGGGCATCAGCCGGGCTGTGGATTTCCCGTGGCGCTTTTTATCGCGCCACAGCCCGCACGTCAGTGTGGGGCAGGGGAAGGTAAAGGTGCCGAAGGCTTAAAGCACGCCACCGCCCAAGAACAATCGCAGTGCGGCGACGATCGCGACGGCGACGTTGATGGTGAGGCCGATCTTCCGCTGGCAGAAGGAGCCGAAGATGATGCCGACGACGCAACCGGCCAGAACGGCCCATTGCAGCCAGCCGAAGAGGGGAATGAGGCCGGGCACCAGGAACAGGGCACAGACCAGACCAATGAGAACAGAGATGATTTGCATGGCGGGGCCAATCATCGCCAGCCAGCCGCCAACACAACTGGAAATCCTGCCTGAAATTGCAAGCCGCGCCTTGCATTCCCTGTCTTGGGCACTACTCTCGCGCCGCTCGTGATTCAAGGAGAGGTGGCTGAGTGGTTGAAGGCACCTGACTCGAAATCAGACGTTGTCGTAAGGCAACCGAGGGTTCGAATCCCTCCCTCTCCGCCATTCTTCACCGACCTTAGGAGGTGAAGAATGCCCTCCGTAGCTCGAAGAGCGAAGGATGGGCGCGTCCCCTTTTCCCTGGCTACGAATGGCAGCAATTTCTCAGCATCCGATAGGCGCTAAAAATGCGAACTTCCTGCCTGGGTTTACGCCTGAAATGAGCAACTGAGTATGGTGTTTCAGTGGTAAACAAACCGCTGTACAAATTACCATAACCACTGATGAGGGTATGGATGGAACCTATCCTCACAGACGCCACGACATCCTCGGCTGGCCATGACCAGGTCGACCTGCAAAACA
>CAXNGR010000307.1:0-5618 GCA_964201265.1 Verrucomicrobiaceae bacterium | reverse complement strand
TTTCACCCCATCAATGGACTGTAGCAGTCGCACGCCGACCTCGCCGATCTCGTTCGAATGCGCCAGCGAGGTTCCCGGTGCGCTGGCGAGCGAAATGGTGGCGCTGCCTTCATTGAATGTGGGGAGGAACTCCTTGCCCATCATCGGGTAGAGCATGAGCGAGGCGAACAGCAGCATGCCAGCGAGTGCGATGACGAGCACCGGTGCGCCGAGCGCGAAGCGCAGGAAAGTTTGGCGCACGAGGAACTTCATGCCGCGCACGATGAACCCGTCGCCATGACCGCCGGGGGCCGGCTTGAGCAGCAAGGAGCACAAAACGGGGATCACCGTGAGCGAAACGACAAACGACGCCGTCATGCTGGTGATCGTGGCGATGGCAATCGGTGTGAACAGCCGGCCTTCAATCCCTTCCAGTCCAAGCAGCGGCAGAAACACCAGGATGACGAGCACGGTGGCGTAGAGGATGGAGTTTCGCACTTCACTGGATGCAGCGGCGATGACTTCGAGGTGACGCGGACACTCCTGTCCGCGATGAGGGGGTTCTTTGCAGGCAGGAGTGCCTGCACCACTTTCGCGAAGACGCCGCCACACGTTCTCCACGTCCACAATCGCATCGTCCACCACCATGCCGATGGCCACGGCAAGCCCGCCTAGCGTCATGGAGTTCACGCTGACGCCGAAGAGCTTGAAGATCAGAATCGTGACCGCAAACGACAGGGGAATGGCCATGAGCGTGATGGCCGTGGTGCGGAAGTTCAGCAGGAACAGAAACAGAATGATCGCGACCATGATCGCCCCGTCACGGATGGCCTCTTTGAGATTGCCGATGGCATGATCGATGAAATCGCCCTGGCGAAACAGGATCTCGGCGGTCACGCCCGCTGGAAGCGCGGGTTTCAGTTCCTCCAGCGCGTCCTCGACCTGCTGGCTGAGCTTCAGGGTGTCAAACCCCGGCGCTTTGTCGATGCTGAGCACCACGCCCATCGTGCCGTTCACGCTGGCATCGCCGCGCATCGGCTGAATGCCGTTCTTGACCTCGGCCACGTCGCTGATGAGCACCGGACGGTCGCCGACCGTCTTGATGACCGTATGTGCGATGTCTTCCAGGCGTGTCGTCATGCCGAGATTGCGCACCATGATCTCGCGCGGCCCCGCTTGCAGATAACCGCTCGTCGCGTTCCCCGCCGCACGGCTGGTGGCGGCCTCGACTTCTTCAAAGGTGACGCCGAAAGCCGCGAGACGATTGGGATTGGGCTGCACTTGGATTTGTTTCACCCCGCCGCCTATGGTGAGCACCTCCGCCACACCGCTGATGCTCTGCAAGCGCCGCTTGATCGTCCAATCCGCCAGCGTGCGCAGATCCACGGGCAAAACCTTGCCATCATGACTGCGCAGGCCGACGAGCAAGATTTCGCCCATGAGCGACGACACTGGCGTCATGCCCGATTGGACGCCCGCGGGAAGCGCAACGGCCTGCATGCGCTCCTGCACGAGCTGTCGTGCGCGGTAGATGTCCGTGCCCCAGCCGAACTCGGCGAACACCAGCGAAAGGCCGACATCGGAGTTCGAACGCAGCCGGTCCAGCCCGCCGACACCCTGCACAGCGCTTTCAATCGGCTGTGTGACCAGTGTTTCGACTTCTTCTGGTGCCAGGCTGGGGGCTTCCGTCAAGATCGTGACGGTTGGCTTCGTCATGTCCGGCAGTACCTCCACCGGCAAGCGCGTGAGCGTTTGCAAACCAAACACCAGCACGATCAACGCCGTCATCAAAATGAGCGGGCGATGATGCAGCGAGAAGCGGATGAGATGATTCAGCATGAGGCTACGCGGCAGCGGGTTTGCGGATCATCACGAGAGTCAGAATCAACAGCGCGAGCAAAAAGCCGCTCGTTCCGGCAAAGAAGATCGTGAGCATGTTCCAGGACGAATGTTCGTGATGGTCGTCATCCTCATGACCGGATGCGGCGAGTTGTTCCTTGGTCATCTCCGTGCCGTCCTCGTTGTGGGCATGGCCGTGGGCGGCGTCCATGGCCTCCTTGAGGCTGACACTGCCTTTGCCGGCGAAAGCAAGCGCGTAGGCGCCGCGAGTCACGACTTCATCTCCCGGGAAGAGTCCTTTGACGACTTCAACGAAACGATCGTTCTGCGCGCCGAGCACGACGGGCACTTTGACGAAGGCGTTCTTCAAGTCGTAGTCCTTGATGTAAACAAACCGCTCGGCGGCGTCTCCCTGCACGGCAGAACGCGGGATGGACATCACATTTTCACGCTGGCTGACAACGAGGCTGAACTCGGCCTTCATGCCGGGACGCAGCAGCTTGTCGGGATTCGGCACATGGAAGGCGGCTTCGAGGGTGCCGGTGTTTTCATCGGCCACGGCGGCGATGTGGGCGAGCTTGGCCTCGAAGACGTGATCTGGCAGCGCATTGACGCGGATGTGGGCTTTGACGCCCGGTTTCAATTTTCCAGCGAGGTGCTGCGGCACGCTGGCAGTGGCCTCCACGGTGCTGAGATCGATGATTTCGATGAGTTCGTCATCAGGCGAGACGGGCTGGCCTTGCGCGATGCTCACCTTCGAGATCATGCCGGCGATCGGCGCGTTGAGTTTGATCACGGGCGGTGGATCACCGGGCTGGCGGCTTTCGATCCAGGCGACCTCGGCATCGGCATCGACCTCCTGATGAGGAACAACGAGCACGGAGAAAGCACGACCAGGGATGCGACTGCTGACGATGGCTTTTTTGCCAGGCAGCACCTCAATGTGGCCAAGAGAGAAGATGGTTTCTTCAAAGGTGGACTCCTCGGCCTCGGCGAAATCGAGCTGAAGGTTCGCCACGGCGGCTTCTTCGAGAATGACGGTGTTTTGCGCGCGATTGGCATCTGCGGCGAACAATGGCAACGTGCTGATGAGTATGAGGGCGATGTGTTTCATGGCTTGGTGGCTCCGGTGGCGGCTTCGTAGCGGATTCGGGCGAGGTGGAAGTCCCGCACGGCATCCAGCGCGGCGGCTTCGAGCTGGAGACGTTGATCGCGAGCGCGGAGAACGGTGAGAAGGTCGGTTTGACCGTTCTCGTAGGCTTTTTCGAGCTTGCTCGTCTGCTCGATGACCAGCGGCAGCAGATTGTCGCGTGTTTCACGCGCGAGATTGGCATGCGCCTGCATCTCACGACGCGCGGTGTCGGCCTCACTGGCGATTTGTGTTCCAAGCGCCTCGGCTTCGAGCCGCTGGCGCTCAGCAGCGGCCTTCTTCTCGGCGATCTCGCCCTGGTTGCGATTCCAAAATGGCAGTGGGATGGAAAAGCGGAAACCGACGAAGCCGGTGTTTTCGCGATTGCCCGCAGGCTGGTCTTGCCCCTCACTCGCGGCAAAGAAACCGGCGCTGACATCTTGAACGCGTTTTGAATGAGCGAGCGCGGCGTCGGTTTGTGCGGCGCTGGTTTTGGTTTGAGCGAGTTGGTAGTCTGCCCGCTGCTGCCATGGCGTGATGCCCGGCATCGTGAGCGCGGGAAGATCGCCGCTGATATTGCAGGATTCGGCAGGAGACACGCCGAGCATGGGCTTCAAGGCCCCGAGCAGGCTGATGACCTCCGTTTCGAGGCGGCGGGCTTCGAGCAGCAGGCGCTGCGCATCCACCTGAGCCTGCGCGGCATCCAGCGGCGAGAGCTCACCCGCTTTGGCGCGGCCCTGGACGAACTCAGAGAGCTTCGTCGCCAGCGCCGTCTGCTGCTGCCGCAAATCTCGCTGTTGCTTGAGCGCGAGCAGTTGCACTGCCAGGCTTTGCGCTTCAGCGATGAATTTACGCTCCACATCGCGCACTTCAAACTCAGCGGCGGTGACAAGCTGGCCCGTGAGCCGCTTTTCAAGACTGAGGCGCTTGGTCAGTGGGAAGGATTGATCAACGCCAAACACCAGCGCGCGCGGACTGACGCGGCTTTCGTTTTGAAAACTGCTCTCCAGAGTCGGGTTGGCGAGCCTGCCGCTGCCGAGCTGGCGGCCACGCGCCTCTTCGACGGTCATGCGGGCGGCCTTGAGCATGGGATGATGACTGCGCACGCGGGCGGCGATGCCGGAGAGCGATAGCTCTGCCGCGAGACTGAGCGCGGGCAGACTGAGAAAGAAAAGAATGCGGAACATGAATGGAATGAGTTGAGGATGGAGACCAGCGGACACGGCGGTGCGCCATGCGGGTGAATGCGTCAGCAGGGCCGGAAATCGTGTCCGGCGCTGAGCGGGTCTCTCAAATTCTCAACGCAATCGTCTGTGACAATCGGTGCGGCCAGCCCGGCGGCTTGCCACTTTGACTCAAAGCTTCCTGTGGCAGGGAAACATGGCAGGGCGTGATGTCCCAGATGATTTCAGCGATCACGGTGAATGCCGGTGCGGCGAAATCGACCGCAATGGAGTTCTGCTGCTTGGCGAGGAGAGCGTCTTTCACCTGCGGCAGTGGATGCGTGTCGCCATCCGTCTCATCATGATCATGCGGGAGCTGGTGGTCATCGTGATGATCATGCTCCGCCGTGGCATGCGGGCCGTGGCAGTGGTCCACCTGGGTGATGCGCTCGCCCTCGCAATGGTCGCACAACCAGCCGCGATGCAGGCCAAACGTCTGTGCCCAGCCGATCGCGAGGAGCGC
Organism: Verrucomicrobiaceae bacterium; assembly: GCA_964201265.1. GTDB lineage: Bacteria > Verrucomicrobiota > Verrucomicrobiia > Verrucomicrobiales > Verrucomicrobiaceae > Prosthecobacter. The sequence goes on along the minus strand of CAXNGR010000307.1, from coordinate 985 downwards.
GATGAGGCCAAGAGTGAAACGTTGGAAACGCGTGAAGGTCATGCAGGCGGGAAGTAGATGCGATGAGTCAGCAAAGATCAAGCGCCGTGTTCAGACGCGCTGAGCTGGTGCAAATTCCTCAAATAAAAAGGGCGGGGTTGAACCCGCCCTTTTTGAAGAATGCTTTTCCCAAACCGTGATCAGGCGGCTGGAGGAGCCTCGCCAGGAGCCAAAGGAGCTTTTGGCATGGTGAAACGGAAGCGGATCTTACCACGCTTGGCGGCGGCACGGGCCTTGCGGCGGGTGCGCTGCACCGGGGTCTCATGGGCGCGCAGGCGGCGGACTTCTTCAAGGATGCCGTCCATTTCGAGACGGGTTTTGAGACGCTTGAGAGCGCGGTCAACGGGTTCGCCTTTGCGGATTTGAACTTCGGTCATAAATCAGGTCTGAGGGGTGGGGTGGGAAAAGGGCGGCAAGAGTAGGGGCAGGAAGGCAGTCGTCAAATGGAATGTCGTGCTCAGGCAACGAGCGTCTGCTCGCGGTCCGGGCCGATTCCGACGAGGCTGACGCGGGCACCGGTGAGCTCTTCGAGGCGTTTGAGGTAGGCTTTGGCCAGGGGAGGCAGGTCCACGAATTTTCTGATGCCGCTGAGATCCTGTTTCCAGCCCTGGTGGGTTTCATACACAGGCACGCAGGCGGCGAGGTCGGCGGCGGTGCTCGGCGGGTAGTGGATGGTTTTGCCACGCAGGGTGTAGGAGGTGCAAATCTGGACGGTGTCCAGACCGTCGAGGCCGTCGAGGTTGGTGATGGCGAGCTCATCCGCGCCATTGATCATGACGGCGTAGCGGACTAGGACTGAGTCCAGCCAGCCGCAGCGGCGGGCACGACCGGTGGTGGCACCGAATTCGCGGCCCATGTTGTGCAGCATGTCGCCGATGGCGTCGTTCTCGGTGACGAAAGGACCACTGCCGACGCGCGTGGTGTAGGCCTTGCCGACGGCGACGAC
>CAXNGR010000306.1:0-5624 GCA_964201265.1 Verrucomicrobiaceae bacterium | reverse complement strand
CCGGAAACCAACGCGCTGCGGCAGGGCGTGCAACTCGGCGCGTTCACATAAGCACGGCGAAACAACGCCCCTCCGCGGGCGATGCGGTCAATGTTTGGTGTTTTGACCACTTGGTTCGGCGAGGGGAACTTCTCATGCTCCGCGTAGATGCTCGCGTAGCGTCCCCAGTCGTCCGCGAAGAGAAAAAGGATGTTCAGAGGCTTGTCCGCCGCAAAAGCGGACACAGTCAGAGTAAAAAGGCAGGTCAGAAGGCGCATGGCCGCCCTTCAACGTCCCCGACGCTGCCAAACCTTCGCCAAAATCAGCGGGGGAGCCTCCATAACGCTTGTATTGACGGTTTTGGGCTTCCTGGCTAAAAAAGGCCATGATTCGTGTCCTCGCGCTACTGATCGCATCCTCTTCCGCCCTTTATTCCCAGGCACCGCATCCTGCGCTGGCAAGCCATGAGACTTTCATGGCGGAGATCGGGAACAAGAAGTGGGAATGCACATTCACTAACTACCCGGAGTTGAGGTTCCATGCGGACAAGATTGAGATTCTAGCCAGTGATGAGCGTGTCACGGGCACTGTGGTAAAGCTCAACCATATCGAACCCGGAGTCATCCGCGTCGATTTCAATTCCGGTGTATTCCAGGTCTTTGTTTTCTCGGACGACCTTCAGAGCTTCGCGCTGGCCAGCATGGATGAGATGAGCGAGTTCACCGTCAAAGATGCCCCTGGCTCTTCGAAATTGCCCGCGACGTCGAGTGCGCCTCCGCTGGAGTTGCAGTTCACCAACAATCCTTTTTGGAAAGCGGGTCGCGTTCATGCCGACAAATTCGAGGTGCTTGATGGCAGTGGAGCGGTTTTTGCCACCAACGAGGCATTCTCATATTATCCACATGCGCAAGGGGTGATCCTGCCAGAGAAACGCTTGGGAATGACGCTGCTTTCACGCCAAAAGCCGGGCGGCTGGTACATGAGTGGAAAAAATCTGGGCACTGGCGTCCGCACAGACAAGTCCGGCTTCTTCCGCACCTTTCTCGCCAGCAAGCTCACCAGCTATAACCTGCGGTCCGCTCATTTTAACTACGCGCTGCTGAACGCGGGCATGCCCGGTCTCGCAGATGCCCAGGAGCGCTACGCGGCTCAACTGACGATCAACAATTACGGCGACACCTCCGAGCAACTGGGGGCCTGCTGGAGCGAGATGGGCACGTTGCGTGGTTATGCCCGCAGTTATGAAAAAGCGCCGGAATATCATCTCAAGGCGCTGGAGCACGCCCGGAAGCATTTTAGCGCTGACAAAGTGAAGCTGCTCGAATACAGCATCGACCTCGCAGGCAGTCAGAATGATGCGGGTGACTTTGCCGGAGCTAAAAAAACACTGGCAGACGCTTACTCGCTGCTTGCTCCTGGAGACGGTGATTTTCGCGGAAACTACCTTTTTCATCAGGAGCTTGGGATGGCTGAGTTCGGTCTGCGCAACTACCCGCAGGCGGCCAAAATGTTTCTCGAAAATACCCGGCGCGCTCAGACTGCGGGCATGACTGGGAATGTGACCGAGGCGCTGCTCTATCTCATTCCCTGCCAGATGATGCATAATCAGACGGGGCAGGCGGAGGCCAGCTTGAAGCAGTGCATGCAGGTTCAGGACGAAATCACCAAGGCCAATCCGTCTTACGACTACGACACCTGGAAAATCGCGTTTGCCTGTGTGGCGCTCGGAAAGAACGAGGAAGCCATCAAATACGCACCCACAAACCAACGGCGGAACTGGGTGGCCTACGAGGAGTATGGCCGCATGGTCAGCCTCTTCCACGGCGCTGATCGCGCCGGGGCGCAGACGCTGGCAAAGGAGTTTGTCGGCCGCTTCACGAACATCGGGGAGATCAATGTCCGCAATGACATTGATCCCATCACAGTGAAGCTCACCCAGGCCATCGCAGAGCAGACGCCGGCCGCCATCGCCGCTCTGGAGCAAGTGTGGGCGCGTCAGGTGGACAGCCTGAAAAACCGTCCGCTGAAGAACTACATCTTTGCCAAAGTCATGGTGGCCACGCTGGCAAAGCTGCGCTCCGGGAAGTGAGCTGCCGCCGCAGACCGGCCAAAATCGGAGGTAAACACCCCATCGACACGCCTTGGCTGCTCCCGACATTTTCAGCCATGATTCACGCCCTACTCGATGCTACGCAAGTCCTAGGCACCCTCGAAATCGACGGTGCCGCATACGAAGTCTGTGCCGAGGCCATCGCCAACCACGACCGCCACACCAACCAGCTCACGGTGACCCTCCGAGCCTTCCTCCGCTCTGAGAAGCATGACCACATCGGCGAAACAACCACGCCCGCATGGATTCCGCAGCCGCAGACCGTCACCGAGCATGTCGAGGGCGGTGAGGCGCACGAGATGGCGAACGATGTGTTTGCGAGTTGGAAGAAAGTGGTGGCCGCAGCCATTCCGCACTGATCAGTTTTAAAAAGATTTTGACCGTTGGTCAAAAATGGGCAGGATTCCGCCCATGTCATCCCCAATCTCCTCCCTCAGCCGCAAGGAGCGCGAGTTCATCGCGCGGGAGGAGCTCATTTTGAAGCATGCACGGCGGTTGCTGCTGGAGAAGGGCTTCCAGGCCTGGAACATGGACCAGCTCGCGGAGGCCGTGGAGTATTCGAAGGGCACGCTGTATCAGCATTTCAGCTCGAAGGAGGATCTGGTGCTCGGTGTGGCCACCCAGTCGCTGCGGCAGCGGGCGGACCTGTTTGAGCAGGCGGCGACCTTTCAGGGCAAAACACGCGAGCGCTGCCGGGCGATCGGCTTTGCCTGCTGCGAGTTCGCCATGGCGCATCCGGATTATTTCCACACTGACATGATGCTGAAGTCCTCGTCCTTCATCGAGAAGGCCAGCCAGGAGAGGCGGGAAGCCCATGCCTTTGAGGGGATGCGCTGCTGGCGGGCGATCAATACCATCATCATCGAGGCGATGGCGCTGGGCGAGCTGCCAAAGAATCGCGTGACGGCCGAGCAGGCCACGTTTGCGCTCGTTTCCGTCACCGTTGGCAGCCACATCATGAGCCAGGAGCCGAATTTGAAAGTCTTCGCGGGCATCAAGGACCAGATGCAAGCCGTGCGGCTAAACCAGGACCTGATCTGCGACGGCCTAGGCTGGAAGCCGCTGCTGCACGAGCACGACTACCGCGCCACCGACCTGCGCATCCTGAAGGAAATCTTCCCCTCCGCCTCCAAGTGGCTCAAGGCCGCCTGACCCTCTGCCTCTTTTTTGCCCCTTCATTGACCATTGGTCAAACAACGACCTTCATTCATGAACTTCATCGCCCTCCGCATGCTCATGGCCGACAAGGCGAAGTACTTCGGCCTCGTGTTCGCCTTCGCGTTCTCGACCTTTTTGCTGCAAAACCAAGTCAGCATCTTCTGCGGCATCATGAAGCGCACCGGCAGCCAGGTGCGAGATGTGACCGATGCGGAGATCTGGGTGATGGACCCGCACACCGAGTACTTTGAGCAGACGAAGGCGCTGAAGGACACGGACCTCTTCCGCGTGCGCGGCGTGGAGGGCGTGGACTACGCGGTGCGGCTCTTCAAAGGCAATCCCACCGCCAAAACGGCCGCCGGGAAGTTTGCGTCCACCTTCACGCTCGGCCTTGATGACGCCACGCTGGTCGGCGCACCGCGAAAAATGCTACTCGGCAGTTGGGAGCGGCTTCGCGAGACCAACAGCATCGTCATCGACCGTGCTGGCTATGACCTGCTTTATCCCGGCGAGCCGCTGGAGCTCGACCGCGTGCTGGAGCTCAACGATCACAAGGCCCGCATCGTGGGCATCTCGGATGCCGCCGCGCCGTTTGTGAGCTTTCCGGTCATTCATGCGCGATACAGCGAGGCGATCCAGTTTCAGGGCCGAGAGCGCAAAATGCTGAGCTATGTGCTCGTGCGGCCCAAAGCGGATGTCGATGCCGTATCACTCGCACGGCGGATCGAGAGCGAAACCGGTCTGAAAGCTCGCACGACGGCGGAGTTCGCGTGGGACTGCGTGGTTTACTATTTAAAGAACACCGGCATCCCGGTGAACTTCGGCATCACCATTGCCGTGGCGCTAATCGTGGGCCTCGCGGTGAGCGGGCAGACGTTTTACATGTTCACGGTCGAGAACCTGCGGCAGTTCGGTGCCTTGAAGGCCATCGGCGTCACGAACACGAGGCTGGTCTGCATGGTGCTCCTACAGGCGCTCGTCGGCGGAGCTCTCGGCTATGCCATCGGCACCGGCATGGCAGGCGTCTTTTTCGAGGCCACGCTGAACCAGATGGCCACCCGCGGCATCGTGCTGATGTGGGAGGCGGTGGCCGGTGTGGCCGTGCTCATGGCGCTCGTCGCCGTGGCCGTGAGCCTGCTGAGCGTGCGCAAAGTGCTGGTTCTGGAACCCGCGAGTGTTTTCCGATGATCATGAACAACAACGAATCCCATGCCGTCACCTGCCGCGCGGTGCGCAAGCACTTTGGCGAAGGCGAAAACCGCACCGAAGTCCTGCGCGGAGTCGATTTCCATGCCCGCCTCGGCGAGATGACCTTCCTCGTGGGCCCGAGCGGCTGTGGCAAAACCACGCTCATCTCGGTGATCGCTGGCCTGCTGGAGGCAAGCGCAGGCGAGGTCGATGTGCTAGGCCGTGCGCATGGTTCGCTGCGTGGCAAAGACCGCGTCGAGTTCCGCCGTCGCGAGCTCGGCTTTGTGTTCCAGCAATACAACCTGCTGCCATCCCTCACCGCCGCGGAGAATGCCGCGGTGCCGTTGATCGCCGATGGCATGAAGCGTGGCGACGCGGTAAAACGATCCACCGCTTTACTCGACCGTCTCGGCATCGGCGCGAAGGCCGCGTCGTATCCGCGCTTCCTCTCCGGCGGCCAGCAGCAGCGTGTGGCTCTGGCTCGTGCACTCGTGCATGAGCCGCGACTTGTCATTTGTGATGAGCCCACCGCGGCACTCGATCACGAGACGGGCGAGTCCGTCATGCAACTGCTCTCCAGTGCCGCCGTGGCACCGCAGCGTGCCGTGCTCGTCGTCACGCATGACAACCGCGTCTTCCATCACGCCCACCGCATCGCCCACATGAACGACGGCATCATCACCCAAATCACCACCCCCTCATGAAACTCCCCGTACTCCCTCTCATCGCGCTCTTTTCTCTCGGCTGGGCCGTGACCTCGGTCATCAGCAAGCTGCCGCAGGAAACCGTCACGCAGCCGCCAATGGCTCCGCCAAGATCGACTTACGCGGACACCATAGCCGCGGTGGGATTGATCGAGCCCTCGAGCGAATTCATCACGCTGGGCAGCCATCGCAGCGGCGTCGTTGAGCAGACGCATGTCAAAGCTGGCCAGCAGGTGAAAAAGGGCGATACGCTCGTGACGCTCGACACGCGACAGCTTCGCGCCGAACTCGCTGTCGCCAAAGCACAGGTAAACGAAGCGCAGGCCGCGCTCGCCGTTTCACAGGCCGAGGAGGCGCAGGCGCGGCGGAACGTCGAATTCGCCCGCAGCCTCACCGATGCTCGCGCCATGTCCGATGAGGAACGCACGCAGCGCGAGCTGACCCTCGGCACGGCTCAAGCGAAGGTGAAAGCCCACGAAGCCGCC
>CAXNGR010000305.1:0-5643 GCA_964201265.1 Verrucomicrobiaceae bacterium | reverse complement strand
GGACGAATCCGCGCAAATGCTACCCGTGGCCCTGGCGAATAAGTATCTAGACGTGAAGGCCGGAGGACTGCTTTAACCCTCATGAAACGCAAATCGCTCTAATCCTTCATGTTGCAGCACGTTCAGTAGTGCATGAACACGCGCCTCTGGGTTTTGTTGAGTCTAATTTTAGTGACTGCGGCCTGCAAGGATTCAATCAGGCAACCTCCTGTGGCGGTCACTGCCAAAGATCCGCTTCAGGAAGCCGCAGCACGCGTGGATGCGGCGTTAATGCATGACTATGAACTGGCGCTCACCAGCATGCGGAAGGCGGGTTTTCAACCTCTGCTGCTCGTGGCTGACGACTCCACTTTCCTGCGCCGCGCTTGCATTGATCTGGCCGGAAGGTTGCCACGGCCTGATGAGGCACGGGCATTCCTCTCCGACTCCTCACCTGAAAAACGCACCCGGCTCACGGAAGCCCTCGTGCGGGAGCCTGGAGCCGCTGACGTTCGCTTCCGCATGCTGGCGGAGGCCTTTCGCGTGAAGGATGGCGATGCGACCATCGGCTGGCTGCGTCAAGCGGCGGCGGAAGACAAGCCGTATGCGGAAATCATCACACACATGATCGGCGGCGGTCACATGCTCCAGCGGGATCAGGGAAACGCCATGCGCACCAGCGTGGAAACCGCCTACACCGTGCTCGGCGAGGATCTTTACTGCGCCATGTGCCACGATCATCCGTTCAACGATCACACCCAGCGGGAGTGCTACGAGTTTGCGGCGTGTTTCGCCGGCAAAGACGCGGTGCGCCTGCCGGGCGATTATCTCTACAAAGATGGAGAGCCTGGCGAAGTGGTTCAACCCTCACTGCCTCGCTTGTCTCGCGGCTATTGGCAAAACCTCCGGGATGATGAGGACAAACTCACCCAGGTGGCACGTTGGATCATTGAAGGCGAGCAGAGCCGACGCTTTGCCCTCGTGGCTTCGTTGCGTGTGTGGAGCAGCATGTTTGGCATGCCGGGCCAGATGGTGGACAAGACCATTGGAGGCGTGGACGACGCGCCGCCATGGCATGGCATTCATCGCAAGCCGATCCTTAATCACATCAGCAGCGACTGCTTCAGCGCCTCACCACGCGGCAGTCCCACCTGGGTCGGCCTGGAGATCAACTCACCGACGGATTTCACCCAAGGCATGAAAGTTCTCATTGAGGAGTTTTTGAGATGCGAAGGTCGCCTGGGTGAGTTTCAGCGCTTGCTGGCTGGCACCAACGCTTACCAGCGCTCCGGCATCGACTACAATACGGACTGGAACGGCTGCTACCTCGCTCCCGCCCCACAAATCCGTCGCCTGCCCTCCGAAGTCATCTGGAAGGTTGTCTCCGGCGAGTTTGACCTCCAAATCCCGCAGGTGCCCGCCCCAGGCCACACGCTGCGCATGCTTGGCCGAGGAACGCGTGAATGGACGGATGAGAGCCTGACACCCGTCTCGCATGAGTTGGCCCTTTTCATGATGAATGGCGAAAGGGTGGCCAAACGGGCCGCCAAGAACATGAACACCGAGGATTCGTTTCTGGAACTGCTGGGCCGCAAGCCATCCAACGAGGAGCAAGCCGCGATCTCAAAACATGCGGCAGCAGATCAGGATGTGGCTTGGGCGCTGCTGAACACGACGGAGTTCATGTTCAGGCCTTGAGTTCATCAATGTTGAGTTTGCAGCACCGCTTGAAAAGCTGTTAAGGCGGAGCTTCTTCACCCAACCGCCATGGCTTCAAACAAAGAAATCAAGAAGGCAGCCGCTGCCACCAAGTTCAAACAGCCTCCCGTGCTCTTCGACAAGACGCAGGCGATGATTCAGAAGATCCAGACCCGCCTTGGGGGCAAAGTGATCACTTACTGGAATGGATCGCGTGGGTCCGTCTGCCATAGCGACGTGACGGCCTTGTTCAAACTGCTCGAACACATCGGCGCTCAGGAAAAGCTGTTCCTCTTCATCAAATCGGATGGCGGCAACGGACGCGCCGCGCTGCGCATGGTCAATCTCATCCGTCGCTACTGCAAAAAACTCGTCGCCCTTGTCCCGTTGGAATGCGCGTCCGCAGCCACCATGATCGCGCTGGGCGCGGAAGACATCCAGATGGGGCCGATTGCCTACCTGACTGCCGTTGACACCTCGCTGACGCATGACTTGTCCCCCATCGACCGTGACAACGACCGCGTGAGCGTCAGCCTTGATGAGGTGAAACGCGTCATCAACCTGTGGCGGAAGAACGAAACGGCCACGCGGGACATGAATCCTTATCACGCCATGTTCCAATACATCCACCCGCTCGTGATCGGCGCTGTGGATCGCGCGGACTCCTTGTCCCTCATGCTTTGCGAGGAAATTCTCTCGCACCACATCCGCAATCAGGCAAAACGCAGTGAGATCGCCGCCACGCTGAATTCGAAGTATCCGTCGCACGCCTACCCGATCCTGATGGACGAGGCCAAGAAGATCGGCCTCAACGCCCTGCCGATGGATCCCGATGTCGCATCGCTGCTGCTCGATTTGAACCACATTTACAGCGAGATGGGCCAAAAGGCCACCACCGACATCAGCGACACGGAATCCCACAGCAACGAGATCATCAACATCCTCGAACGCGAAGGCTCGCAGATTTATTTTCACCAGGACAAGGACTGGTTTTACCGCACCGAGGAACGTCGCTGGATCGTGCTCAACGATGCCAGCGGCTGGCATCAAACCAGCCGCCAGAAAGGCAAGGTCACACAAGAAGCCCTCTTCTTGTGATCAATCCCGCGATCCCGGCGTGATCTTCAACTCCACGCTTTTGCCTTCACGTAGCACGGTGATGGTGGTTTCCTTGCCGATTTTCAAATCGCCCATCACATAGGTGTAGTCGTAGATGTTCGCGATGTCCTTGCCGCCGAGCTTGATGATGATGTCACCGGCTTTCACGCCCGCCTTCGCTGCCGGGCCGATGGGTGACACGCCGCTGAGTTTGACGCCTTTGGTATCTCCCTGAGCGTAATCGGGGATCGTGCCCAGATAGGCACGCAGGCCGGTGCGCACGCCGGAGTTCTTCGGGGCTTCCATGGCGATGTAATCCGGCGCGGCGTCTGCGGTGGCGATGCCCCGGGCGATGAGGCCCATGAGCTTGGTGATCTTCGCGGCGTTCGGGTAGTCGATCTTCTCCGCCGTGTCGCTCGGCATGTGATAATCCGCATGTGAGCCGGTGAAGGCGTTCAGCGTCGGGATGCCCTTCAAATAGAACGCGGTGCTGTCGGTCGGCAGATGCGCGTCGGTTTGCGTGGTGATGGGCAAACCGATGGGCGCATTGCGTTTTTCGATCTCCTTCGCCCACAGCGAGCTGCTGCCGAGGCCCTGGAGCACCAGCGCTTTCTGAAAACGGCCGATCATGTCCATGTTCAGGCACGCGGCGAACATGCCGGTGAGCTTCGCATTCGCATCGCCCTTGATCATTTTGGCGTAGGCCTCGACGAAGTGATTGCTGCCGAGCAATCCGAGTTCCTCGCCGCTCCACGCAGCGAAAATGATGTCGCGTTTCAGCGTGAGTTTGCCCTGCTTCTTCAAATCGGCCAGCCACTGGGCGATTTCGAGCACGCCACCGACGCCGCTGGCGTTGTCATCGGCTCCGTGATGGATTTTGTTCACTTCATCGCCCTTAGCACGGGAATTGGAGCCGCCACTGCTGCCAAGGTGGTCGATGTGGGCCCCGACGATGAGCGGCGCGACATGCGGATCAGGCTGCGAGCCGTAAGGCAGCACGGCGAGCACGTTGCGGCCTTTTTTCTTCTCCTGCTGGATCACGATGTTCGCCGCGAGCGTGCCTTTGCAGTCGATGCCGCCCATCAAGTCACCGGTGTCGAGCTTGTCTTGGAGTTCCTTCAAGGTTTTGCCCCCGAGCAATTTGTCGCCCACCGCATCGGTCACGCTGATCGCTGCGATGCCGCTGGAGGCCAGCGAGGCATCAAAAGTCATCGGTGCGAGTTGTTGCACGACCTTCGAGTTCGGTCCGCTGACGACGATGAGGCCTCGAGCGCCTTTCTGACGAGCCGTGAGAGCTTTGTAGCGCAGGCTGGAGTAGCGGCTGAGTTCATTGCGCCGCTCCTGCGTGATGCCTTCCGGCAAATAGCGGAACACGAGCACCCATTTGTCCTTCACATCGAGATGCGCGTAGCTCGAATAGGTCTCGATGGAGGCCGATTCGGGCGTTTCGATGCCGTATCCGGCGAAGACGATCTTCGCGGCCTTCACCTCGCCGTTTTGGGAGAAGGAGAGCGGTTTCCAGTCTTGCTCAACGGTGAGCGAAGTGTCGCCAAAAGTCAGTTTGTTGCCTTCACCGAGCGCCACACCGGCGGTGAAGTCAAAGTTATCGAAATAGGTCTCGTCATCGCCAAACGGCGCGAGGCCGATCTGCTTCGCGACATCCGCGAAATACTGCGTGGCGAGCTTTTCGCCCTCCGTGCCAGTAAGACGGCCGCCGAGCTCGTCGGAGGCCAAATAGGTGATGTGCTGCTTCAAATCCGCTTCGGCGATTTCTGCGCCTGTGGTGGTGAGTTCGGGTTTGTTGACCGGAGTGACTGAATTGACGGTTTGAGTCAAACCGAGAGCGACGCGGGCATGATCATGATCCCAATCCGCGATGAAAATCTGGCTTTGGCCGCCGCTGGCGCGTCCGCTGGTCCACGAGAGCTTTTTGCCATCGGGTGAGAAGACCGGCAGGCCGTCAAAACCATCGGTGTTCGTCACGCGGACGGGATCGTGCTTGCCAGCGGCATCGACGAGGTAGAGCTCAAAGTTCGCGAAGCCGTTCAGGTTCGTGGTGAAGATCAAATACTCGCCGCTGGGATGGAAATACGGGGCCCAGCTCATCGCGCCGAGCTTCGTGAGGGGCTTCTGATCGCTGCCATCGACGTTCATGGTCCAGACCTCTGCCACATCGCCTTTCGGCGTGAAGCGACGCCAGCAGATGCGCTGGCCATCGGCGCTGAAGAACGGTCCGCCGTCGTAGCCGGGCACGTTGGTGAGGCGTTTCACGTTCGAGCCATCGGCATCGGCCGTGTAGATCTCCATGAAGTGCTGCTTGTCGATCTTCAGGCGCTCTTCGTCCTCCTTGCTGAGCTTTGTTTCGTAAGCCTGGCGATTGCTGGCAAAGACCATCTTCTTGCCATCCGGCGACCAGCCGCCTTCCGCGTCGTAGCCGCGGGTATGGGTGAGGTTCTTGAGCTTCTTGTCGGCGAGCGTGTATTCCCAGATCTCGTAGTGCTCGTCGTAGTCCCAGGAGTATTTGCGCACCTTCGCGTTCTTCCGCTCCTCATACTCGGCCTCTTGAAGCTTCTTCGAGTTCGCATCGGTGTGCGTGCTGGCGAAGAGCACGCGTTTGCCATCCGGGTGAATCCATGCGCAGGTCGTTTTGCCCATGCCGGGCGAAATGCGCTCCTGATCGCCCGTTTCAAGGTCCATCAGGTAGATCTGATAAAACGGATTCCCCTCCTCGCGCTCGGACTGGAAGATCATCTTCGTGCCATCGGCATTGAAGTAGCCCTCGCCGGACCGTTTTCCCTCAAAGGTGAGCTGACGGGCGTTGGTGATGAAATCCGCCTCGGTCTGGGCGAGGGCGGCGGTGGTCAGGAG
>CAXNGR010000304.1:0-5645 GCA_964201265.1 Verrucomicrobiaceae bacterium | reverse complement strand
TGGCCTTCTTTGGCGGTGAGGCGCGGAAATTTGCCCTGGATCATCACCAGCTTGCCGTTGCGTGTGAGCATGAGCTTCCGCTCTTTGATTTCGACATCGCTGATGCCGTTGTGCGCGGCGGCGAGGCGGATGGAGGCGCAGGTAATCAGGTTCGTGACCGCGTGCGGAAGTTTTTCGCCGAATTGGTCGCGCCATTGCGCTTCGAGGTCGTCGAGTTCTTTGCGCGTCATGATCTCGCCGAGCTGACGGTAGGCGGTGATGCGCGTTTTTGCGTCCTCGATGAAGGTGGAGGGCAAAAACGCGGGCGTGTTGCCTTTTGCGGCCTGGAGCATCATCGCCTCGCTCATCACCAGGAAATCGGCACGCAGCCCGACCTCGACCGGTCGTGCGACGCGACGGCCCTGCATCCTCGCGACGCTTTGCTTGAGCATCTGACAGTACAAATCGAAACCGATCGCGGCAATGTGGCCGCTCTGCTCCGTGCCAAGCAGATTGCCAGCACCGCGAATTTCGAGGTCGCGCAGCGCGATCTTGAAGCCGCTGCCGAGGCCGGCGTATTGCTTGATGGCGTTCACGCGCTTGCGGGCATCGCCAGCGGTGACGGCATCTCGCGGCAACAGCAGATACGCATGCGCCTGCACACCGCCACGACCCACGCGGCCTCGTAACTGATACAAGTCGGCCAAACCGAAGCGATCCGCGCGGTCGATGATGATCGTGTTCGCATTGGGAATATCGACGCCACTTTCGATGATCGTCGTGCAGACAAGCACGTCCGCGCCGCCGTCCACAAAGGTGTGCATCACGTCCTCCAGCAGCTCACTGTCCATTTGACCGTGACCGATGATGACCCGGGCCTTCGGACACAAATCGCGAATGCGCTGCGCGACTTTCTCGATGGTCATGACGCGGTTGTGCAGGAAGAAAACCTGCCCGCCGCGTTCGATCTCGGAATCGACGGCCTGTTTGATCACCCGCTCGTCATACGGGCAGATTTGCGTCATCACCGCCTGCTTGTTCGGCGGCGGTGTCTCGATGGTGCTCATGTCGCGCATGCCCATGAGCGCGAGGTAAAGCGTGCGCGGAATCGGCGTGGCGCTGAGCGTGAGCACATCGACGAGGCGGAAGAGGTCTTTGAAGCGCTCCTTGTGCTTTACGCCGAAACGCTGCTCCTCGTCGATCACGGCGAGGCCGAGGTTTTTGAAGCGTACATCCTTGGAAATCACACGATGCGTTCCCACGACGACATCGACCGTGCCCTCGCTAATGCCCTTGATGATCTCGCGCTCACGATTCTTCGGCGTGAGCCGGCAGAGCATCTCCACCGTCACGGGGAACTCGCTCATGCGCTGGCGGATGTTTTCCCAGTGCTGGCGGGCCAAAACAGTCGTCGGCACCAAAATGGCCACCTGACGACCACCCATCACCGCTTTGAACGCAGCACGAATGGCGACCTCGGTCTTCCCAAAGCCCACATCAGCGCACAGGAGGCGATCCATCGGCTTTTCGGCCTCCATGTCGCGTTTGATCTCCTCCGCGCTGCGGAGTTGGTCCGGCGTTTCGCGATACAAGAACGATTCCTCGAACTCCACCTGCCATTTCGTGTCCGGCGGATGCGAGTAAGCCTTCAACGTCTGCCGTTCCGCTGCCACGCTGAGCATGCGCACGGCAAATTCTTCCACGCTCTTCTCGGCGGTTTTGCGGGTCTTTTGCCAGCGGTTTTCGCTCAGCTTGCTCAGCGACGGCGCTTTACCACCGACGCCGACATAGCGGCTGACCATGTGAACATGCGCCAGCGGCACAAAAAGCTTCGCGCTGTCCGCGTAATGCAACACGAGCACTTCCTCCTTTTTGCCGCCCTCCCTTGTCTCGATGCCCGCGAAACGACCGATGCCGTGCTCACTGTGAACGACAAGATCGCCCTCCCGCAGCTCGCTGAGCACATCACGCGCTTTGCGCAGCACCTCGGCCTCGTCGAGCTTCGATCCGCGCACGCGGCGGATCTGCTGATGACGGCCAAAAATCTCTGCGCCGGTCAAAACCGCCAGTTTCGCCGCCGGAACCGTGAATCCGCGATACAACAATCCAAGTTTCGTCTCCACCGACGATGGCAGCTTGCTCTGCAACTCCGCGAAGCGCTCCCGCTCCGCCTCGTTGTGGAAGAAGATGACCGTGCGCCATCCTTGCGTGTGCCATTCGGCGATCTGGCGGGCAAAAAACTCACGCCTTGCCTCATGCAGCACGAAATCCGACGCATCGAAGACCCCGAGCGGATTCTCATGAATCGCGGCGGAGAAATCTTCCAACCCCTCCACCTCTGCAGCACCACTGAGGATGCGGGCGTGGAAGGATGCTTGTCCTGTGTTTTCCGCAGATTCAGAAAACCCGCAGATTGTAGGCTCAATCTGTGGGTTCTCTGAATCTGTGGGAGAACCTTCAATCTGAATGATGAAATCATCCTTCCGCAGATGATCGCGGACGAGTCCGGTTTCATCGGAGCCGTCATTCATGCGCAGGATCACGCCTGCGCTGTCGAGACGGCGAATCGACGACTGATTGTGTAGATCGAAGGCGCGGATGGATTCCAGCTCGTCATCGAAAAACTCCAGGCGTAGAGGCTCCTCGGCCTGCCACGAGAAAAAGTCCACGATTCCACCTCGACGCGCGAACTGGCCGCGCTCCGTGACGACGGGCACGCGTTCGTAACCAGCTTCACTGAGTTCTTTGAGCAACACTTCAACATCCAGCTTCTCGCCGACCTTCAGCATGCGTTTCTGATCGGTGATCTCCGCCAAATCCGGCGCTGGCTCGTCGAGACTGTCCGCGCAGAGCACCATGACGGGCGAATCGCCCTCCAGCATGCGGCTCAGCACCGCCGTGCGCTCCGCCAGTAGCTCGGGATCAGCCAGCGCTCCATCCATGAGCTGGCCAAGGCGCGGAAAATACAGCGCCGGGCACTGCCACACGCCTAACTCGGCATGCACATGATCCTGCGTTTTGACATCTGGGCAGAGAAGCCACACGCGGCGCTTCGCCTTCTCTGAGCGGCGAACCAAAAGCGCCGCCGCGAAGCCAAAGGCCTGAGGAGCCACATGATCGAGGATTGTGCGCGTCTTGAACTCCTTCTTCGACAAGACCAGATCGACAAGCCCGAGCGCGTCCCCCCGCGCACGAGTGGTGGGCGGTTGGTTCAGGCGGCTGGCAGCTCGTTTGGCGGAGTGCAAAAGAAAGCGCCGGGCGGTGAGGCCCGGCGCGGCATATCAGCGGCAGCAGATGAAAAGGTCAAACGGCTATTTGGCCCCTGGAGCTGTGCCCGCATCAGCGGCTCTGGGTTTGCCAACAGCGGCGGCCAGTAGGCCCTCATCGGTGGTGTATTTGAAAACCTCTTTGTCATTCGGGTCGAAGATGCGCAGCACGATGCCGCCCATGGCGTCCGCAGAACGCGGACGGGTGCCGTCGAGGTAGATGAAATTCCCCTCCAACTGCCGCTTGTTCAGATCAATCGGAAGCGTGTCAAAGGCATGAATGGCGGAGCCTTTGACCGACTCCAGCTTGTAAGAGCCGGAGGTCGCCACTCTAGCGGCTCCCAAGCCCCGCCCCTGGTCCTCCTTGCGAAAGAGCCAGTAATCCACCCGGAGGTTTCTGATTTCTACCGGCTGCTTGTTGCGCAGTTCAACCTTGTAAGACCACCGCTCCGTCGTGAGCAGCTCGTCGTTGGCACGCCGCTTCATCGTTTCCAGCTTCTTCTTGGTGTAGCTCACATCAAAGACATACTTGATGTTTGCGGCGGCGAACTCGTTCATGAACTTCTGGTCAGCCGCTGAAAAAGTGGCCACAGGCACATTGAACATCCGGCCATCGGCCGTGCGCTTGAGCGCGGCTTGTCCGCCGGACACGGCGACAAGCTCGGCGTCCAGCTTTCTTCCTTGCAAGTCGATGAACTCGCGTGCCTCGCTGTTCAGATTGCAGATGGCAATCAGGCCCAAAAGGGTAAGAGCGTGTGTTTTCATGTTTAGCGCGTTGGTTTGGTTGACGCATTCAGGCTAGTTGTTTCCACCATAAGCCGTCAAGAATGATTTTGGAGTGAGTGGGCCGTTGCCAGCTCGTTGAAGCATCATCACGAGTGGAAGCGTTTTCATGCTCGCCATGAACGCCTCAGCCACCACCTCCCGCCGCCGTTTCCTCCAAAAATGCACCACCGCAGGCGCGGCGCTCGGTTTCCCCACGATCATCCCGTCGTCTGTTCTCGGCAAAGACGGCGCCGTGGCACCTTCAAATCGCACGACGCTGGCACTGATCGGCTGCGGAGGTCGCGGCACGGACGTGGTGAAGAATTTCCTCCAGGACGAGCGCGTGCAGGTCATCGCCGTGTGCGATGTGGAGCGCGAGTCGGACCGCTACAACAAGGGCATCATCAAAAAGGCCGGAACACTGGGCCGCGAGCCCGCGCGACGGCTGGTGGACACGACCTACGGCACCAAAGGCTGCGCCACGCATGAGGATTTTCGCGAGGTGCTGGCTCGGAGTGATGTCGATGCCGTGCAGATCGCCACGCCGGATCATTGGCATGCCTTGCAGGCTGTCGCGGCGGCACGGGCGAAGAAACACATCTACTGCGAGAAGCCGCTGAGCCTCACCATCGCGCAAGGCCGCTTCATGAGCGATGTCGTGCGCCAAAGTGGCTTCGTGTGGCAGACGGGCAGCCAGCAACGCAGCGACATTCACTTCCGCATGGCCTGCGAATACGTCCGCAACGGCAAGATCGGCAGGCTGAAGCAAATCCGCGTCGGTCTCGCCAGTAACAACCGCGACAACAACGGCTGCGCTTCACAAACGGAGCCAGCACCGGTGCCCGAGGGGCTGAATTATGAGTTGTGGCTCGGCCCTGCGCCCGAGGCCCCGTTTTGCCCGGCGCGGCTGCATTCGAACTGGCGTTGGTTCTACGATTACTCCGGCGGGAACATCACCGACTTCGGTGCGCATCACCTCGACATCGTGCAATGGGCGCTCGGCCAGGATGAAAGCGGCCCGGTGGAGTTTTTCGACCTCAAGGCTGAATGGCCCGCTCCCGGCAGCCTCTACAACACCGCGCCCAAGTTCTCCTTCGCCTACCGCTATGCCGACGACACCACCGTGCGCGTCATGGACAAGCAGGACTTCGGTGCCGGCATCTCCTTCGAGGGCGAAGATGGCACGGTGCTTTGCAATCGCGGCAAACTTCAGATCACGCCCGATTCCCTGCGCAAACCACTCGGTGAAGGCGCTGTGCGTCTTTACGAGAGCAAGGACCACTTCCGCAACTTCATCGACGCCATCCGCGACGGCGTGAAACCCGCTGCGCCTGTTGAGTACGCCCACCGCAGCATCACCATCGCGCATCTGGCGAACATCGGCCTGCGCCTGAATCGCGAAAAGCTCCGCTGGGATCCGGCGAAGGAGCAGATCCTGGATGACGCCGAAGCTGCGGCCATGCAAACACGTCCGATGCGCGGACCGTGGCAGTTGGCGTGATTTCGTGTAACAACTGGCCGTGTTTCTTGAAGAAACGCCGCCGACCATGCCTGCCAACGAGCCTCATTCACCGCTTTTCGTGACCACGCGCTGGTCGATCGTGCTGGCGGCGAAGCACGAGGATTCGCAGCAAG
>CAXNGR010000303.1:0-5656 GCA_964201265.1 Verrucomicrobiaceae bacterium | reverse complement strand
GCACATGTCGCGTTTTCTGCTTTTTCTCCTGTTTCCCTTCACCGCGCTCGCCCAGCTCGCCAACCGTCCTCCCGCGCCGTTGTGGTTGTCCTCTTCGGAGGCAGTCATGATCTCCAAAGACGTGCGGCATGAAGGCAAATTGCTCAAGGCCGTGCTGCTGACCGCCAGTGATGCGAACCTGGAGATTTCGGTCGATGGGAAGCTCGTGGCCAAGGTGAAAGCCGCAGAAGCCGCGATCGGCACGGATCTGACCAGACAGCTCAGCGATGGTCAATCGCATCAAATCGGTCTGCGTATGACCGCGAAAGCCAAAACCGCCGCCTTGCTCGAACTCAACGGCGACCTCGCCGCCGTACGCTGGATCGTGACGGATGAAACGTGGAAAAACGCGAAGGTGCTGGGGGCCACCGACGCTGATCCTGCCACAAATCCCTTCGATTTGAAGAAAGCCTTCGATGCCTACAACTCCTGGCAGCTCGCCAAGCCCGGTGCGCAGAATCAAGCCACCGATCCTTCCACTCTCACGCTGCCTCCCGGCTTCAATGCCGAGCTCATCCGCTCCGCGCAGCCGGGTGAGGATTCGTGGGTCTCCATGGCCTTTGATCCGCAGGGCCGCATCACGCTTGGCAAAGAAAAGAAAGGTCTGCTGCGCCTCACGCTCAGCGGCAGCGGCGATCAGAAGGTCGAAACCATCGACGACGAGTTGCTGGAGTGCCGCGGGCTGCTCTATGCGCACGGTTCGCTCTTCGCGAACGCCAACAACACCAAAGTGCTCTTTCGCCTGACCGACCAAGATGGAGATGGTGTATTTGAAGAACGCAAAGAACTCGTGCGCAGCGGTGGCGGCGTGGGTCATGGCCGCAATCACATCAAACTCGGCCCGGATGGCGACATCTACGTCGCGCATGGGAACAACGTGCTGCTGCCAGAGAACATCGCGCCCGATTCCCCGATGAAAAACTACGCCAACGATCAGCTCATCCCGAATCCCTGGGACAGCAGCATGTTCGACGGCAACGTCGAGCTTCCCGCCGGCCACATCCTTCGTGTGAAGCCCGATGGCAGCAAAGTCACACTGCTTGCCGGTGGCTTGCGCAACCCGCTCGACATCGCCTTCAACTCACGCGGCGATCTGTTCACTTTCGACGCCGACATGGAGCGTGATGTCGGCACGCCGTGGTACATGCCCACGCGTGTGCTGCACGTCGTCCCTGGCGCTGATTTCGGCTGGCGTCGTGGCACGGGGCGTTATCCCGCATGGTATGCGGACACGCTGCCGAGTGTCATCGACATCGGGCTGTCCTCACCGACCGGGATTTACTTCGGCTACGGCTCCCAGTTTCCAACGAAGTATCAAAACGCACTCTACATCCTGGATTGGAGCTACGGTCGCATCATCGCGGTGCATTTGAAAGACAGCGGTTCCACTTATACCGCCGAGCAGGAAGATTTCGTCGCCGGAAGACCGCTGAATGTGACTGATGGCTGCATTGGTCCCGATGGCGCGATGTGGTTCACCACTGGTGGTCGCGGAACACAGAGCGGTCTCTATCGATTGACATGGTCCGGTGGAATGGAGGCAGACATTCGTTCTCGGCTACGCCCTTCTATCATGAAGAAGGTGCTTGATGATATGACAGACAAGGCACTTGCTACCGACCGGCAGCCAGACAGCTCAATCAATCAAGAATTGGGATGGAGTTCTGCTTTCATCCGTCACGCCGCAAGGCTCGAACTCGAAAGCAGGCCTGATTTGTCCTGGCGAGATTCTGCTCTGGCGCAGCCAGATGGACTAACGTGTTTGAATGCATTGCTTGTCCTGGCACGTCGAGGTTCACAAGAAGATCTGAAACCCATCCTCGACCGACTCCTGAAGGCTGATTGGAAAGAAATCGAGCCTGAATCCAGGCTCACATGGCTGAGAACGGTTTCCGTCGCGATTTCACGGCTCGGTGCGCCTGGTGTGGAATCTCTCGCCAGACTGAATGCCTATATCGCACCGAACTATCCCGCTTCTGAGATAGCCCCTAAAGATCGAGTGCATCTCAATCGCGAACTCTGTCGCCTGCTGGTTTATCTCAAATCACCAACCGTCATCGAGAAAACGATGCCGCTGCTCAAAGCAGCCACGTCATCCGAAGATCGGCTGTTTTACCCCTTCATGCTGCGCTATCTCAAAGAAGGCTGGACGCTGGAGCAGCGAAAGGTCGTGTTTGAGGCGCTGAACCTCGCGGAGAAGATGAACGGCGCGTCCACTTTCTTCAAAGCCATCAGCGACACGCGCAGTGAGCTGGCGGCGGCGTTGAAGCCGGAAGAAGCGGTGCAATTGGCCGCTTTGGTTCATCCACCCAAGCCCGCTGCGCTCTCACCGCATGCGCTGCCGGGCCACACCTTCAAAAATTGGAAGCTGGAGGACCTGGAGCCGCTGCTGGCGAAGATGGACGCGAAAACACGCAAGCGCGACAGCGCCCGCGATGCGCTAATCCGCACGCAGTGCGTCTTCTGCCATCGCGTCAGCGCCGATCCCGCACTGCCCGCCGGTGTGTTCGGGCCTGATCTCACGCAAGTCTCAGCCCGGTTTGGCCGGAAGGATCTGCTGGATCACATCCTGAGCCCCTCGAAGTTCATCGACGAGAAATTCCGCCTCGTGACAGTACAAACCAGCGATGGCAAAACCCTCAGCGGCAGTCTTGAAAGCGAGGACGACGAACGAGTCGTGTTGAAACCGAATCCACTCGCACCAGAGACCGTCGAAGTCGGCAAAGCGATGATCAAGCAGCGCACCATTTCCGAAATCTCACCCATGCCCGCCGGCTTGCTGAACTCGCTCAAAGCCGAGCAGATCCTCGACCTGCTGGCGTGGTTTGAGACGATGAAGTGATCCTAGCATCGTCCGTTTCACAGTTTTTGATTGTTCTCCGCAGCCTTCCGCGCTTGAATCACACCATGTTCGCTGCCGCACGATGGATCATGGTGCTGGGCCTGATGGTTTCCATCGGGCTGCACACCGTCGTCATCCAGTCGGCTGCCTGGGCTGGCATGCTGGTGTCCTACAGCCTGGAGAAAGGCTCGGTGGCGCAGGGTGTGAGCGAGACGTTCGATGGCGCGCATCCCTGCCCGCTCTGCAAGCTGGCCAAAACGACCGAGGGCACCCCGGCGGATGAAAAGCAGGCACCCAAGGCCGATGGCAAGCTCAAGCTGCATCTCATCGCGGACACTGTTGCCGCCATCATCATCAGCGGCCCGCCGCCCTCTCTTTATCCCGTCCGTGTCGAAGCCAAGCTTCAGGTTCTGAATCGCTTACCGGACACACCACCGCCCCGGCGGTCTTTGGCCTGAACCTGTGAAACCGCGCTGTCGAGGGAAGGCAGCGCATGGATTTCCGGCTCGGCCCACCTCCTGACAACGGCAGCACCACGCGGCAGGCAAACGGGCCTGCGTCAAACTCACGCGCGGCTGTCGTGGAGGCTCTTTCTGGAGAGCAGAGTTCGAGGCGAAAGCCTCGTTTCTTCAGACGCCTCCGTCCGGCCGTTTTCCGGGCGGGGGCGACAAATTTCCGATCCGCAGTTCACGCTGTGGATTTGAAAACCCAACAGACACACCACAAACCTGACAACACCACATGAAGAAAACAGCACTCACCCTCCTGTTCGTCGCTCTCGGCCTCGGTTCCTCCGCCGCCAATGACGTCATCAAGGACGCCATGAAGAAGTACCACAAGCCTGAAGACGCCCTGTGCAAGAAGGTCGGCAAAGGCGAGGCTACCGACGCCGATCTGGCCGAACTCCTCAAATGCTACACCGCCATGTGCGGCGAGACTCCGGGCAAAGGCGACAAAGCCAAGTGGGTCGAAAAATGCCAGGCGCTCATCGGTGCCGTGAAGAAAGTCCAGGCCAAGGACGCTTCCGGTGTGAGCGACTTCAAAAAAGCCGTCAACTGCAAGGCCTGCCACGACGTCTTCAAAGGCAAATAATCGCCGCGCCTGATTTCCAGGAGGCTCCGCGAACGCCTGCGGAGCCTCCTTGGATCAAGACCGTTTTCCCCACATGCTCCGCCGCACTGCACGCACCCTCCTCATCGCCGCCCTGGTTCTTTCCATCGGGCTGCATTGGGTTGTGCTGCAATCCGCCGCCTGGGCGGGCATGATTGTGGCTTATTCCATTCAAGAAGGCTCGCTGCTCACCGGCATGAGCCAGACTTTTGACAACGAACATCCCTGTCCGCTCTGCCGTGCCATCAAGGATGGCAAGCAGTCTGAAAAGAAAGACACCAAGCAGGCAGATCAGAAAAAGAAGATCGATTTCACGCTGCTGGCCGCTTCCAGCATCCGACTCTCACCACCGGCACCTCGTTTGACTTGGGCAAGAAACGACGTGGATGAATCCGGCAGTCAGTTTTCACATCGCCCGCCCTACCCGCCGCCACGACGCGGCGAAGCCTAAAAATCTCGTTGGTTGAGACACCGCGGATGCATCGTGCGTCCATGCGCCATGCGCCATACGGCATGTCGATGCCGGTGCGTCTGCTGCGTGTCACCCAGCCTATTTCGTCCTCAAAACGGTCGTGTCATGCCCACAGGGGGCTGCCTGCCGCTTCTCATTCTCTTTCGGTTCCTGCCCATTCGTATCATTCCATGCTCTTCTTCAAAAACACACTTTCCATCACGGCGCTCGCATTGGTTTCACTACACTCCGGGCTGAATGCCCAGGATGCCGCCGTTACCCGCGGCCAGACGGTTTACATGCAAGTCTGCTTCGCCTGCCACCAGCCCACCGGCCTCGGCCTGCCGGGCATGTTCCCGCCGCTGGCCGGGTCTGACTGGACCGCGGCTAAAAAGCCGGACCGTTTGATCCGCATGGTGCTGCACGGCTTCACTGGCCCCATCACCATCAACGGCAAGCCCTTTGCCACGCCTGCGCCACTCATGCCGCCGCAGGGTTCGGCGCTGAGTGACACACAGATCGCCGACGTGCTGACCTATGTGCGCGACACGTTTGGAAACAAGGCCTCTGCCGTAACTCCTGACGAGGTCAAAGCCATCCGTGAGGCGGAAAAAGCTCGCGCAGCCATGTGGACCGAGGCCGAGCTGCAAAAAATCCCCGTTGAATAACACCATGCCGGACTCACTCCCCGAGGTGCCGCCGCCAGGCATCCGTTACAACTCTGCCGGTGCCGAGCAGCGCCTCAGCACCGGCACTTGGCTGCGCATGGGGCTTGGCATCGGGATGGCCATTGCCGGAGTCATTCTCTTTGGCCGTTACGCCAGCAATGCCTTGCCCCAGGCCCCCTTGCCCGTCATCGCTCAGATTCATGGCGATCTGGAAGCCACCGAACGTGCCGGACAACCGGTCAAACTATCTGCCCTGCGTGGCAAAGTCACCGTCATGGCCTGCCTTTATACGGTCTGCCCGCATGGCTGTGCTGCCGTCGTGGCGCAGATGCAGAAGCTGAACACCGACTTCGGCTCCAGGCCGGATTTTCATCAAGTCTCCCTCTCCGTGGCCCCGGAACGCGATACCACGGGCTTCCTCCGCGCTTATGCGGAGGGGGTGGGAGTGAAGAGGGACGATCCCTGGTGGTTCGTCAGCGGCGACCGCCAGCAGACCTGGGACTACATGACTCACGAGCTGCAAATGCAGGCTCCCGCCGTTATTCC
>CAXNGR010000302.1:0-5669 GCA_964201265.1 Verrucomicrobiaceae bacterium | reverse complement strand
AACCCGAGGGCCAGCCGGGCGGTGTGTAGGTGGGGTTTTTCTGCTCGGCGATCCAGTAAGCCTCGGTGGAGGAGTTGAAAACACCGGCAACGTCGATGGTGACGGTGGCGGTGCGCCCGGCGGCGGCCTCGCGATCCTGGAAATGCCAGAGTGAGTTGTCTGGGTTGTCGTCGTTGCGCACGACATCAAGGTAGCCGTGGTGCCTGCGGTCTCCGGTGCCACCTATGGGCCCCGTGGTGCTGGGGACGACCGGCATGTTGGAGGGGAGTAGCGCGTCGCCGTCGAGGTCGGTGCCATAGACGGGGTAGGGGATGTTCGGCGGCTCTGCGGCGGCGTAGGACTGGATGTAGAGTGATTTGGTGAGGAAAGGCAGTTGTAGCGGGCTGGGCGTGCTGCTGACGAAGAACGATGGCGGGTGCCGCACGACGGTGCGGCCTTGGACCGTCCAGTTGGCGTTGTGTCCGTTGCTGCCGGAGCCGGCGTCACGGTAGATGTCCAGCTCGGTCACGACGCCATCCGGCTTGCGATAGACGCAGAACACATCGCCATTGAGCACGGGAGGCATGGTTTTGAGGAACTGCCAGCCGTTGTAATTGTCGATGTTGCCTGAGAGGGCATATGACGGGCGGGTGAGCTGCTCGACGGTGATGTAGGAGGCTCCTGGCCGCAGGCCGGTGTGGTTGTAGGGGAAGACGGTGCTCATGCCGCCCGCCGTGCTGGTGGAGGTGTAGATGTTGAGGTTATTCCATCCATTGGCAGTGCTGAGGCTGCCGAGACCGTCTCCCAGGCTGAGAATTTCATTCGCGCTCTTGCTGCCATTCCGCTCGAAGCCGCGGTCGGTGATGAGCTGCCAGCCGAGCAGACGGGAGCTTTCCACACCGACACGGCGTTTGCAGACATCTTCAAGAAAACTCACCTGCATGGCGCGGGTGCTCATCAGTGTGACCCAAGAGGAAACAAAGATGCCGCCGACAATCATGAGCATGAGCGCCGCCGCCATGAGGGCGCCGAGCGTGCTGCGATGATGGTGCCGCGGGATGTGCATGGCGTAGGTTCAAAGAGCTGGGAACATCGGGACGGTGAACATGAAGGCCGTGCGCCCGGCCATCTGGTTGTAGGCCTGGCGTGGATCGCTGGAGGCGAAGGTGTTGGCCACCGGGCCGAGATGACGCGCGGCGGGGTCTGGCCACCAGATGAAGTAAAAGGGGCGCTCGGCGGCGCGTTTGAAGCGCTCGATGGTGGCAGGCGTCTCCCGCAGGGCGAGGCGGGCCGCGCGTTCGAAGGTGATGAACAAGGGCGCGAAGCCGTCGGTGGCCCATTGCGTGCTGTTGGTCGGATTTGGCACTGAGGGAGAGTAAAACACCTCATAGCCGCCGGTATGACTGAGCGAGGCGGAAGACGGCGCTGAAACCGCGTCAGCATAGCGTTTCACCGAGGCGTGGAAGCCATTGGGCTCGGTGGCCGCCGTGAAACGCACGAGGTCGATGTCATAGATGGCATTGACCTTGAGGTAGCCGGGCCATTTGCTGTAGCCGAGCACGAAGATGCTGGCGTTCTGCGGCACGGCGACGGAGTTGTTGAGCGGATTGCGGTAATCCAGGTACAGATCGGCCGGAACGCTGGCATTAGCGATGATGTGAGCGCGAAATTTCTGCGGCGTGTCGATTTCGTCATGCAGTGCGGGGTTGTGGGCGATGAGGCTCGGACGCCAAGTGTTCACGCCGTCGCGCGGTAGGCAGAAGACGGCGGTGGCGCTCAGGGTGTCCGTCACAAACTGCTCACGCAGCTCTTCCGCCAGCGAAAGGGCACCATACTGCGGGGCGATGGCCACATTGACGGTGGTGGCGCTGCTGCCGTAGAAGTTTTGCATGCGCTGCGCACCCAGCGGCACGGTGACGACGGAGGAGGCGCTGGGTTGGCTGCGCACGAGCGTGCCATAAATGACCACAGCACTACCCAGGACCACGGCAGAGAGCGCGAGCACCAGCAGGAGTTCCACGGAGGTGAATCCTCCTGGCTGATGGACGCGGCGGTTCATTTGGGCGCGGGCGTTGGATTGCCAAAGAGCATGCGCACCATGGACTCAACGGCAGGAGCGGGCCTGGGCGTGGCCTGGGCTGGTTTTCCCGACTCCTGCGGCACGGCGGGTGGCGTTTGGGAGGCAGCGGGTGGGACTGAGGTGATGGCAGTCGCGGGCTGCTTGGGCGCGTCGATGAGAAGATCGAGGGCTGAGTCGTTTTCTGTGACGGGAAGCGCTGCTGGAGGAACTTCCTCCTGTCTGGCGATTTGGCGCGTCGAGAGGTCCATAGTGGCATTGGGGACGTTGCCAGATTTGGTGTCTTCCTCGCTCTGTCCGAGCATCTGGTAGCGCACTTTGGGTGAGATATTGATCGGAATGACCATGAGCTTCGGAGGCAGGCCGGTGGCGCGTTTTTCCTGCCAGGCCAACTCGATGTATTCCGTGGTGATGTTTTTGACCTTCAACTCCACCATTTGATCTGGCAGCACGGGGGGGACGGTCTTTCCCGCCTCCAGTTTGATGTTTCCCAACAGCACGCTCATGCGCCCGTCTGGCAGACGCACGGTGCCCACGACTTGCAGTTTCAGCAGCTTGTCCCGCACACGGTTTTCCTCCGTGTCTCCAGGAGCCAGGCGGCTTTGTGTTTCTGACTCGGATTCAAAGGGGTTGTTCTCCTCAGGCTTGACGTTTTCTGGCGTTTTTTCCTCTGGCAGCACGAGCTGGTATTGGACGCGTTTTTCTTCTTCCCCTTCTTCCGGCAGCGCCTCCTGGGCGCGTAGCGGAAGGGCCAGGGCAGCAAGGCCGAGGCTGAGAAGCATGAGGTGATTGTGAGATCGATTCATGACTGGGAATTATTTGGCCTTGGGTTTTTCCGCGTCAGCGGCGGCGAGGTTGAAAATCGGGGTCTCAAACGAGACATCCATCTTCAACTGCCGCCCGGTGCTGCCACCAGTGATCTGCACGACCTTCATGCGGGCCGTGGGCAGGCGGCGCTCGATGTCGCCCAGCCAGTTGAGCACCTTGGCGTATTCTTCCTCAATGGTCAGTGTGGTGAGAACGGACCTGGGGATGATCTTGTTGTTCGTAGAGGTTTTCAGCTCGGTCTTACGCGAGCGCACGAGGTTGATGCCGCGCTCACGCAGGCTCAGCTCAATGGTCTGCTCCGCTTCCTGCTGGGTTTGCACACGATCAATGGCTGGCAGCCATCCTCGCAAGAAGCGGCGCACGTCCTCGGTGTCCGTTTTGAGCACAGTGGTCTGGATTTCGGCGGTTTGGCGCTCCTGCTCGGCAGCGGTGGCGCTGTCCTCGGCCTCCTGAGCCTCGGTTCGGGTCGTCGTCACCTTGTTGTGGATGATCTGCGCAGTGTAGGTCATGCCGCCAATGACCAACAGTAGGATGATACAGGCGAGTTGCTTGGGATTCATAAAATAGAGCAGATTACTCGGACCGGCGCACGAGTGTGGAGTGGTATTCGATGACCTCGCCGTTCTTCGTCTGCTGCGGCGAGTAGGAGTTGTAAAGCAACTGGCCCAGCGCGTTCTCGATAGCTGACAGTTCGCTGGCAACCTTGGAGCCGTTGAGATGGATCGTAAGCGCCAAGTTCGCGGGCACCTGCTCGCTGCGCTCTAGCGCCACTTGGGTGATGCGTGTCTCGGCCTGCACCGCGCGGGCGATCTTCACGGCGATGGGCTGGATGTTCCGCGCCCCCTCCATCCATTCCGCCACTTTCTCTGCCTTGAATGCCTCCGATTCGAGGTTTGCCTTTTCAGATGTGAACGCGTCACGCTGGCTTTCACTGAGCTTCCTGCGCTCCACGGCCTCAGTCTTCTGCTTGAGGGCTTTCTTGTAGTTGAAGTAATCCATCGTCATCACATAGGCGCTGCCGACCAGCGCCACATAAAAGATGACCGGAATGGCGCGGAACGACGAAGGCAGGCGGCGCGAGGTGTCGGTGCGCGGTGTTTTGAAGTCGTGGCAGAGGTAATCGATCATGGCGGTGGAAGGTGGGGAAGGGGATCAATGCTCGCCGATGATGGTCCAGAGCAGGTCATCCTGCGTGAGGTCGGTGGCGTGTACTTTGTCGAGATGCAGCATGATCTCGCTGCGGAACTTGTTGTCGTGGCCGTCACCGATGAAATAGATCGGGCTGCCTTCCGGCACCTTGGAAAGCAGCGGGCTGATGATCTGAAGCGCGGTCTCCACCGCCTCTGGGCCGAGGCCGCTGCGGCAGCGAACGTCGCGCCACTGGCCTTCCTGCTGCACCAGCACGCCGAGTGAGCCCTCGCACGCGGCGATGAGCACGAAGTTCGACGGTGTGCCGCCGTCGCTCGCCCGGAAGATGCTCAAAATGGCATGCTCCAGCATGGCAAAGAGGCCGCAGCAGACACGGCCGGGCTTCAGATTGACCGTCTTGAGCACATCCTCGGTCACTTTGACCAAGGACTCCTCCACGGCGAGCAACAGGCTGGCGGTGGTCTCCGGGTGATGGCAGATGGCGTAGCGCTTGCCACGGTCATACTTGGGGCCGAGCACGGCACGCGGATTGGTGCGCAGCAGGCTCACGCAGTTGTCACCGCGCATGAGGTTGTTTTCCAGGCTGATGATGAAGCGATGGTTCACGGACACGGAGCACCAGCCGCCCTCGCACATGCCTCGCCATTCATCCCCGCGTTGCGGGGCAGCGTCGGCCAGTTCGCCCTCCTGCATGCCGCCTTCTTCGAAGCGGCCACGTTTGTTGATCGAGCGCCAGCTCACGGAGCCGCGGCTGACGTTGATGAGTAGAGACTTGCGCGCCTCGTAGCGTTTTCCCCAGGGGACGGCAGAGTCGTCGGGGTCGGCTTTGAAAGCGGCGAAGCTCAGGACAGATTTGATTTCATCCAACAGCATAAATGGAAGTGAGTTGTTCTTTGGAAAGGAAGTCGTACACCTCATGCTCGGTGTAGCCGGTCTTGCGCGCGGTGGAAGGCTTCCAGCCGTCGGCCATGCGCATGTTCAGGCAGCGCTCGAAGCTGACCATGCCGCGTGTGAAGCCCGCTTCGAGCTCCTGGTCGAGGTTCTTGAACTCGCCACGGCGGATCATGCCGCACACGGAGTCATAAGGCAGCAGGAGCTCGTGAATGGGGAAGCGTTTGCCTCGGTTCTCATCAAACAGCAGGCGCTGGCAGAGAATGCCACGAATGGAGTCCGCGAAGGAGAGCATGGCGTTTTCCATGCGGTCGCTCGGGATGAGTTTGAGGTAACGTTGCACGGTTTGTGCGGCTGAGGACGTGTGCAGCGTCGCCACGACGACGTGGCCAGTTTCAGCGGCCTGCAAGGCGATCTCTGCTGTTTCGCCGTCACGAATTTCTCCCACGAGAATCACGTCCGGGGCCTGACGAAGAGCGGCGCGCAGGGATTTGTTGAAGTCCAACTCGTCGGTGCCGATCTCTCGTTGTGAGACGAGGGAAGGGATGCCGGAGGGATAAACGAACTCGATGGGATCTTCGAAGGTGAGCACATGCTCCTGGCGGCGTTTGGCGCGTTCGAGAATCATGGAGGCAATCGTGGTCGATTTACCGGAACCCGTGGCACCGCAGACCAGAAACAGACCGTTTTTGGCCTCTAGGAAGGCTTTGATGGCCGGTGGTGGCACCATGAGCTTGCTGATGTC
>CAXNGR010000301.1:0-5689 GCA_964201265.1 Verrucomicrobiaceae bacterium | reverse complement strand
TTTGGTAGTACGTCCAAGCTCCCATGGCGCTGACGCCCAATAGCGGGCTGATGGCGACTCCGGTGATCTCGGAAATCCCCTCGGACAAGCTGACGCCGGGCAGCAACATGGAAGGTCTCACTTTCACGGGGTCGGCGTCCTCTGCGCTGCCGGTGGAGGCTAGAAGAGACGCGCTGCTGGCGAAAAAGAGCACCAGGGCAAGCTGGCGGAGAAAGTGCTGGGCGTTCATGGAAGGCCATGATGTCTGCAACTGCCGCCCGATGGCGAGCACAAAAGCCCGGCTACTTTGTCAGCACCTGCGTGATCGTCTCGGCCACTTTCCGCGCCAGATGCTCGCTTCCGGCTTCGGTGTAGTGCAGATCCTTCGGCTTGTGGAGCTCCTCAAAGCGGGGCGTCATCCAGGCATTGAGATCGTTGAGGGTCACGCCGTTTTCAGTCATCACCTTGGCGGCGATGGCGTTGTATTCGGGCACTTGGCCGAACTTACGTTGAGGATTGAGCTCGCCTTCGGGGATGGGCGTCGTGCTGGCCCAGATGAGCTTCGCGCCCGTGGTCTTCAGCGTGGCGACGAGGCTGCGCAGATTGGCTTCATAGTCGGCAGCTTCGACCTGACGTTTGCCATCGGGCATGAACTTCAGGTCGTGGATGCCCCAATTGAAGTGAATCACGTCCCATTTTCCGTCTCCGAGCCACTTCTTGAGGTTCGCGATGCCGTTCTTCGTCGGTCCGCCGTTGGTCGGGATGCGATGGACGTTCGCCTTGCCCTCCAGCAGCTTCCGCGTCGGCTGGGTGTAGCCGATGGAGATGGAATCGCCAATCAGGAGAACTCTCGGCAGACCGGCGACATCCTGAATCGGGGCCATGGTAGGATTCGGAGCGCGTTTGGCCTTGGCCGGGGCGGCTGGCTGCTGGGCAGGGGCTGGCAGAAGGCTGGAGAGCAGCAAAACGAAGCTCAGGGCAGGGAGGTGGCGGCGCATGACTTGTATTCACTGTTTGAGCCGACCAGACCTTTCATATTATGAAAATTATAAACTAAGCATTGATTTAGGCTGCAATTTCCATAAAATAAGCATCTCTTAATAAGATGGATCACTCCCTCAGGCCGTGAAAGCTCTTCGAATTCCGTTTTTCCTCCTCTTTGTCGGCCTCGGCACGGCGGGAGCGGACGTGATCATGGATTGGAACGCCCTGATGCGCCAGACTTTCGCCGCCGAGGGTAGCAGCGCGACTCCGCCGTGCAATTCACGCACCAGGGGCATGCTCGGCGGGGCGATGTTTGACGCGGTGAACTCCATCAACCGCAACTATTCGTCTTACCTGGGCTATTTTGATCCCACAACTTCAGGAAGCTCCACGGACGTGACTGCTGCGGCAGCTACGGCGGCTTACAACACGCTGACCTCGATTTACGCGGATCTTTATGGCTCGGGGAACTCCTACCAGGCGGGTTTTGACAACCTCTACAACAGCCAGATGGCCGCTATCCAGGCCAATGAGAGCAGGACACGTGGGATCGAGGTGGGCCTAGCGGCTTCCCAGGCGATGATCAACGCCCGCCTCAATGATGGCAAAGACGCGGTATCCAGCTACACACCTCAGCCCTTTGGCACTGTGGGGAGGTGGCAGCCGGGCACCAATCCTGGAGCCTGGGGCAGTGGCAGCGGTTCGTTTCTGAAGCCGCAGTGGAGCGAGATGACCCCCTTTGCGATGACTTCCGCCAGCCAATTCCGGCCCGCAGGGCCGAACGGTTACTCGCCCGACAATTACGCCGCCTGGGTGCAAAGCAGCGCCTACGAGAGCGAGTTCAATCTGGTCAAGTCCATCGGCGGCACCACCAGCACGGTGCGCACGGCGGATCAGACAGCCATCGCCTACTTTTGGGTGGATGGTCCCGGCACCGCCTCGCCGCCCGGTCACTGGAATCGCATCGCCCAGACGGTCGCCGCCTCCGCCGGTCTCAATGTGGAGGAAACGGCTCGCCTTTTCGCTTTGTTGAACATCGCCGAGGCGGACACCGGCATCGCTTCCTGGGAGGCCAAGGTCTATTTCGACTCCTGGCGGCCGATGCTGGCCATCAACACCGCTGCTACCGACGGCAATCCCAACACCCTTGAAGACGCCGCCTGGACGCCGCTGATTCCAACTCCGTCCTTTGGGGCCTACACCAGCGGCCACAGCGCCTTCAGCATGGCCGCCGCAACCATCCTCGCTGAGTTCTTCGGGACAGATGACATCGCCTTCACCACGGACTCCGAATCTCCGTTCCTCCCGCTCGGCTACACCCGCAGCTACAGCAGTTTCAGTGAGGCTGCGGAGGAAGCCGGCATGAGCCGTATCTACGGCGGAATCCACTGGATGAGCGACAACCTAGATGGTGCGGTGCTCGGTGCCAGCGTCGCCAGCAACACCTTCAGCAACCTGCTCCAACCCGTGCCGGAACCCGACAGCGCCTTGCTGCTCATGCTAGGCATCGGATTTTTCCTGCGCCGCCGACGTTGAGCCAGGAAGGGGATCATCCTGATCCCCAGGTTGAAGGAACGAGGGATCAGGAGGGACTGGCACCGGGCAGGTGCAGGTGAGGCCGCCACTCTGCTTGGCTTGACTCAATGTCGGCATTCCCTATATCATTTCATCCATTCTCGCAGCTCTCGTCCGAACAAACCTTCGCGGGTGAATTTGGGTGAGGCAAAGAATCAGGATGTCATCTGCCTCGACCGCCCAAGTCATTCGTCCGCCCAGAAGCCCCATGCAGCCATGAGTTCCACATTCCCAAAGTTTTTGGTCACCGTTGTCGCCTTGGCAATGATCCCCGGCAGTCTGACCGCCCAATCGACGCCCTCGGAGCCGGAGCTGCAGGCACTGATGCTCGCCTACAAGTCCCGGGTGCAGCAGGACGTGGAAACGCCGCGTGCGACGGCGCAGGCGGAACTGAGCCAGAACTACATCAAGGCGCTGGAGCGGGCGCAGCAGGAAAACACGCTGCGGGGAAAGCTGGAGGAGGCGGCAGCCCTCAAAGCAGAGAAAGAAGCGGTGGCTGCCAATCACGCGCAGGATTTGCCGGCGCTCCAGCCCGGGTTGCGGGAGCTTCCTCCTCTGCGGCGCAAATATCTCGACGCGGAGCAGGCGCTGCGCGGCTCCATGCAACGCAAGCTTGAGCCGTTGCAGAAAGAACTGGTGCGGCAGCTCGACGCCCTGGCTGTCAAGCTGGCCCGTGCGGGCAAGGCCGACGCGGCGCTGGACGCACGGCAATTGGCCAAAAGCTACTCTGAAAACACGGGTTCCTTGGAGGGAGACTGGGTGGACCAAACCCGAAAAGTCACTCCCAAGCCCAAGAGCCTGCCAATCGTCATCAAAAAACGTGAGATCGTCAACACGGAGGAGAGTTTCACCCCTCCCATCGAAATCGAGGTGGTCGCCAAAGTGGAAAGCCTCGACCTGCGCCTTGGCTTCGCGGCCGATCAGGTGATTTTTAACTGGGAACGGAAGCCTGATGAGCTGCGGATCGACGGTGGTCCGGCTGACCAAATCTACACCCCCATGCAGGGCGAGTTTCCAAAGGGGAAGTTTGCGGTGATCCGCTGGTTTGTGGACAAGGGGCGGCAGACCATCTCAGTGGATGGAAAGCAGCGGTTTGAGCACAAGGGCGACTATTCGGGCATCAACCGCCCGATCTCCATCCAGGCATTTGGCTCCGAAGTCGAGGTACAGTCCATCAAGACTCGCCGTCCCGCGTCACCTTGATTGCCAAAGATGATCTCCTGCCTCAGACGATCTCCACGCTCACCTGGGCGCTCGTGTCCATCGTGCCGATGACCTTGGCGTTCTCGCCGCAGGCCAGCGCCTTGTCCACGTCGTCCGGTGAAACGATTGCCACCCAGCCGAGTCCCATGTTGAAGGTGTCGAAGGCGTCCTTCGGGTCGGCATGACGCAGTACCTTCTGCACGACGTCGTTCTGCCAGAAAGGAATGCGCAGGTTCGCGCCGAGACCGCGCTTCAGGAAGATGCGGCCGAGGTTTTCCGGCAGACCACCGCCGGTGATGTGCGCCATGGCACGCGGGCGTATGCCTGCGGCCTTGAGAGCCTTCGTCTCCTCATGATAGAGCAGCGTCGGCAGCAGCAGCGTGCGCATTTCGTCCTCGCTGAACTGAAGATTTTCCTTCTCGATGATGCGGCGCACGAGGCTGAAGCCGTTCGCGTGAAATCCAGCGCTGGGCCAGCCGATGAGCACGTCACCTGCGGCGATGGTGCCGGGATCGAGCATGTCCTCCTTTTCACACGCACCGATGGCGAAGCCGCTCAGCTCCACCATGCCCTCGGGCACCATGCCCGGCATCTCGGCCGTCTCACCGCCTGCGAGGATGCAGTTGCAGGCCTCCAGATACTCCGTCATGCCAGCGATGATGCGGGTAATCTGCCGCTTGTCGATCTTCGGGATGCCCACGTAGTCGAGGAACATGATCGGATCAGCCCCTGTGGTAAGCACGTCGTTCACGTGCATCGCCACCAGGTCCTTGCCAGCGGCTTCGAGCTGGTCGTGCTTGAGCAGCAGCTCGATCTTGGTTCCCACGCCGTCACAGCCGGTGAGGATCATCGGGTGTTTGTAGCCGCTGAGGTCGTAGGCGGCGGCAAAGAGGCCAAAGGGATTCGCCAGCTTCCGCTTCTGCTGCGTGCGCTTCACCAGCACCCCGATGTCATCGACCAGCGACGCTGCTTCGTGAATATCGACGCCGGCTTCTTTGTAAGTGTGTGCGGAGGAGCTGCTCATGGGTAAAAGATGGCCCGCTGACTAGCCCGAAAGCCGGGGCGGCTCAAACGGAAACTCATTCCAGCAGGGTCGTGAAGCAGGCTGCCAGCCTGTGCGGTGGTCATGTTTGGCATGGAACAGCGCAAGGAATTGGGCATCCTTGGCCGCATGACGCGCCGACAGCAGCGCGTACACCCTCAACCAACACCAAGCCATGCTTGCCTCCAACACTCTCCAGCAAGCTCCGCCGCGTGACATGTCGAAAATGGTGCGCATCGGCCTGGAAGCCAGTCGCGTCGTCACCGAGAAGATGCTCGACTACTACCAGCGCATGGGCGTCAAGGTCACGCCTGAGACGACCCTGGTCCCGGAGAAGCCGAAGCTGAAGCGTCGGAAGTAACGAACAGGTGAGTCCAATTCACAAACTGTCCATTGAAGACGATCGCACACCGTGGAGGAATGGGGAAAGGGATGCAGAACGCCCCGGAGGGAGTGCGGCTGGCGGCACGGCACCGGGCCGATTTTGTGGAGCTGGATGTGCTGAGGTGCGCAGGCGGAGAATTTCTCTGCGCGCATGGCCTGGGCCGTAAAGCCAGGCTGGGAGAGTGTCTGGCGGAGATCGGCGGCGAGATGGGACTCGTCGCTCATCACAAGGGTGCCTATGACGACCTGACACTGCGACGGCTGGTGGAGGAAATCACGCGCCATCTGCCGCTGGAGCGCGTGATCGTCGCGGCGCATGGCGCGTGCGTGTTGCGCCAGTTGCGGCATTTGTTTCCGAATGCGCGTCTGGCACGCTTCGGACTGCTGCCGGCTCTCATGGGCTTGTGGAAACCGCAGCCGTGGGACTGCTGCATGATCAACCAACTGGTGCTGATGAAAGGTCTGGTGCAGGCCCTGCAGCACAAGGGCTTCGAGGTGATGGCGAGCTGCGTCTGGGAATTC
>CAXNGR010000300.1:0-5691 GCA_964201265.1 Verrucomicrobiaceae bacterium | reverse complement strand
CCCCAACGGTCGGATTTGCTGAGGTCGATCTTGAGGCCCTGCTTGGCGACGTTCAGGCGCTTTTGCTGGAGATCGAAGTTCGATTGCGCCGCCTGCTGCTTGAGGGATTCAAGATGCGGCACGGTGGGGAATGAGGTGAAGACGCCGCTGAGCTGAATCGGCTGATCGGGACCGCGTCCACACAGCACGGCGAGCGCGGCGGTGGCCTCGCGGACTTGCTTTGAGGCATCGGTCAACGTGCGATCACTGGTGAGCAGCGTGGCCTCCAGGATGCGGCGTTCGAGCAAGGCGCTGACGGAGCCGGTGTCGCGTTGCACGAGCACTTCGATGAGCGATTCGAGACGCTCACGCACGGAGCGTGCGGCGTCTTCTTTGCGCTTCAGCAGCAGCACATCACCCGCACGGGCACGAACTTCGTTGGCGAGCTGCGATTTGAACTGCTGCAAGCCCAGCTCGGCGAGCGTGATGTCACGATCCGCGATGGCTTTCCGTAAGGACATGCGGCCTGGGAAGTCGAAGACCTGCAAAATGGACGCCCGCCACACGAGACCCTCTTTGACCTGCGCGAGGCTCATGCCGCCGAGTTCGGTGCTGAGTTCAGGATTGGCGAGCTGACCGGCCGTTTGACGACCACCTAGAGCGGCGGCGATCTCCGCCTCGTAAAAGCGGACTTCGGGATTTTTTTGTAGCGCTTCAGCGACGAGGTCGCTGCTGGAGACAGCCGTGGAGTCACGGGCTGCGAGAGAAAGTGCGCCACCTGAGAGCAGGATGGCAGAGAAGAGGAAAGAAGAGAAAAGTTTCATGAATCAAAGAGAGGTGGACGTTGAAGATCGCGTCTGACGCGAGGCACGGGGATTCCCGGCGGGAGCTGGGCTGTGTTGCCGCAGCAGGAGGTGAAATGCGGAGCGCTGTTCACCGGCACAGACGTTTTGCCTGGCAGCGCGCCCCAGCCCTGGATCAGATCAAAAGCCGTACCGAAAACAGCGGGAGCCTCAGGCACGGCGTGATCTGAACCTCTCTCCAAACTCGTGTTTCACGAGCGTGAGGTTTTGACGAAAGCACCAGCGCCAGAGTGTCCTGAAGGTTGAGTTGCGGATTGTTTTTCACTTCACGCGCCTCCGCATCCGTTTGGGTGAAGGAGACCGCGTTGATGTGCGACGAGCTTAGTTCGTGCGAGCCGGCCACAGAGACGGCGCACATGCTCACAATCAGCCGGGCGACCGAATTGTCGTGATCGTTCACCCTGGGCGTGTAGTCCGCCTGATGGTGGAGCAAGGTCAGCGTGGTGCCTTGCTCGCACTGCCGCACCTGGACGGTGTGACTGCCGTCCACCACGGCCGCCAAGGACAAGCACGCGGGCAGCAGCGAAGTTCCCGTGATGGCGTAAGCTATCAGGAGAACTAGGGCGATGAAGCGTTGATGCAAGGCGTTCTGCATGTATCGTTGGTTCACTAAACGCGTGTCGCAGAAGGAATAACAGGGATTAATGATTCATTACCAAATGATCATCTTCGCGTGGCACCCGGGACCCGCCGAGATCCTGCCGCAGGCGCTGACAGATGCGGTGGATGCTGACGGCAACGGCGACGCGGGTGCGGCCTTCTTCCGCCGCGATGTCACTGCTGCTGCGGCCTTCGGTGTAACGAAGATGCAGGAGCCGCCGCTGGGACTCGGGCAGGCTGGCAAGGCAGGCGTTCAAGGCGGCCAGACGTTTCGGCGAGATGCCGGGCGTGCTGCCGCTCACACGCAGCTCGTGCTCCACATAGTCACGCTCTCGGCGTTTGCGCCGCGAGTCACCGCGCAGGCGCTTTTGTGCCAGATGCCAGGCGATGGTTCTGAGCCAGGGCATGAGGCGCGCACCTTGGTGGAAACGTGATCCGCGCCGCAGCGCGGTCAGCAGCGCCTCATGAGCGATGTCCTCGGCCTCGCAGCCTGGGAGACGTGCTTGCAGCCAGTGATGCAGCACCGGCACGCAGCGGGCATAGAGTTTTGCAGCGGCACCGGTTTCAGACCCCAGGGCGTCCATGAACAGCCCGGCGCTCTCGTCGGGCGGCCCAAAGGAAGCATCATCCACAGTGGCTCTCATGAACGTGGATCAGGGTTTCACTAGCCGGAAGAACAGGTGGGGGTTCACGGTCTTGCTGGCGCGGGACCGCTTTTTGCCGCCGCCGACGCTCACCGGTCGGGTGCTGTTGACCCAGTTCACCATGTCGGTGCTTTCCTGAAGCACCCAGCCGTCGCTGGCCTCGGGCCATTCAAACTCCACCTCGTCGGGGTCTTCGGTCTCCTTCATTCCGGCGGCAGGCAGTTCGACGAAATGGGCCACCAGCACGCGATCCACAGCGGCGTCGAATTCATAATCGCGGTCGGTGTTCACTCGGACGCCGCCCTCGCTCCAGTGGCTGAATTTATAGCCCTCAGCCTGCTTGGCCAGGGCGATCACTGGAGCGCCGATGGCGATGCTGCCACCGCCGCTGACAGCGCCACCTGCGGGGGGAGAGGCACTGAGTTCAATGGTCGCACTGCCGGAGGAGTAGAAGTTCGCGACGAGCGTCCGGCTGGTGTTGATGGCGAAGATGTACTTCGCATCGGTGCTGACCACGTTGCCGTTTTCCGTCCAATTGAGGAAGGTGTAGCCGGGATTGGCATCCGCCTGCACATCCGCGCCGTCGCCTGCCTCATAACTGGACGCGTCCGCCTCGACGATGCCGCCCTGCGGTGGCGAGGCGAAGACGCCAATGCTCAACGCGGGGACAAAGACAGCAGTAAGGGTGCGACTTGAGTTCACCGTAAAGGTGTAATCCTTAGAGGTGCCCACTTCGATGCCACTTTCGGTCCATTGGGTGAATGCGTAACCGGCGTTGTTGAAAGCGTGCAACGTCACGCTGGCTCCGGGTGCGAAATTGCCCGTGCCGGTGACACTCCCGCCGATGATCGGCTGGGTGGAGGCGCTGATCACAAAGGAACCTTCCGGGCCGCCGCCGACGGGTTGGAAATGCGCCACCAGCGTGCGGTTTGCAGTCGCGCTGAAGGTGTGGGAGGGAACCGCGCAGACAGGAACGCCGCCCTCGGTCCAGTTCATAAAGATATAGCCTGCGTTTGGCGTCGCTGTCACCGTGACGCTGCTGCCATCCGCCACGGTACCGCCGCCCGTGGCCGTGCCGCCTGGCCCTGCGCTCACGCTGATGGTGCGCATGGGGGCAAAGTTGGCCACCAGATTTCGATCTGCGCTCGCATTGAAGGTGAAGCTCGCCGTGTTGCTCACCACCAGGCCGCCTTCGGTCCAGTGGGTTAAGGTGTAGCCTGCGTTGGCGGTCGCCACGACAGTCACACTCGTTCCGTCATCCACCATGCCGGTCCCCGTCGTTGTGCCGGCTGCGGCGGGCGCGGCACTCGTCGTGACCGACCAGCGCACGACATCTGGCACGAAATTGGCCACGAGGGAGTGGTTCACATCCATTGCCAGCGTGTGGCTGGTGTTGGTGCTGACGATTTTGCCGTTGTCCGTCCAGTTGAGGAAGGAGAAGCCGGGAACGGCCGAGGCTGTCACCGTCGCGTTCGCACCGACGTCGTAGGAGCCGTCACCGGTCGTCGTGCCAGCGCCGACGGGAGAGACAACGGTGTCCAGCAAACTCGCAGGCGGCAACGCGGCACCGGCGGCGGCGATGACGAGCGTGTAGTTCTTCGAGACATCGGGATTGACGCCGTCGCTGGCCGTGATCTTGAACTGAAACTCTCCGCTGGCCGTCGGTGTGCCGGAAAGCACGCCAGTGATCTCGTCGAACGTCATGCCCGGTGGCAGCGCGCCTTCCTGAAGGGCGGTGAACGGGTTCACGCCTTCGATGACGACCGTGCGGGCCGCGAAGGCCGTGTTGATCCTGCCTTCACCAACGTGGTCGATGAGGCCCACTGGCGCATCGACATCCACCGCGGCCATCTGTGAGCCGGTGAAGTCACCCACGACCTCAATCGTGGCCATGTCCTCGGTAACCGTCACCCACTCGCCCCCGACCAAGTGATGATTGTATGTCCTCATGCCGGTGCCATGAAGACCATCCGCATCGACGGCATCTGCCATCGCCTCGTCACTCTCCGCATCGAGCGGACCCGTGTATTTGTAGAACTCGTAGCGGCGGGTCACCACCTCGTCGCCATTGGGCAGATCTTCGGGCGCGGCAGCAAGCTCGTCATTGGCGCCGCCGCCAGGAATATTGCGCTTCTGCAAGATGCGCCACTCTACCTCGACCTCATCCGGCTCGCCATTGGCCCAGTTTTTATCGTTGGGATCGACGGGGTCGTCAGAGACGAGATCGCGCAGCTTGACCTCCTTGTTGTTGTGCGTGGTGGTCTTGATCTCCTTCACCCACACGGCTTTGCCGAATTGCTTCACCGGAGGCACAGGCGGTGGCGGTGGGGCGATGACGGCCTGCACCCGCGCAGGAGCCGGATTGCCAACGACAGGCGGGTAATAGGTAAACACCGGCGTGGAAACCTGCACCGCGCCGCCATGCACCAAAACGCCCGCACCATTGTCGATCAGCCAGTTGTACTTCACCACAGTGGCCGGCACGCGATACCCAACGCCAAAATGCTCGCCGCCAAAGTTCACACTCGGATTGGTGAACATGTGGCCGTTGGTCGGTGCGATGGGAGCGCTAGGGATCGCGGTGTAGGCCGCCCAGGAGCCGTCCGGGTTCTTTTTGCTCTCCCAACGGATGCGGCACTTCGGATGGCCGATGATGCTGTCATCCTGCTCGATCCTTGGCGCACCGTAATGGTTGTAGTTGTAGGTGTAGGTGATGTCCGTGCTGCGGCAGTCCTCGATCTCGATCTCAAAGCCGTGGCAGACGCTACCGGTGTCGTTGACGGTGTCGAAGTTGTTGATGCTGCCGTAGGCAATGCTGGCCTGGACGCCTTGCGGCAGAGCCATGAAGGCCAGGACGAAAAGGGCGAGGGCGCTGTGTTTGAGAAGGCGGGTTGCGTTCATGGGCGCATTCCGCCACAGGCTCGAATCTGGATCACGTTATCGTTTGGTAATGAATGCGGGAATCCCATGCCTGCGGTAAAAAGGCATGCAGACTCCGCCCGACACGCCCGCATGCACCTCCTCCTCGTCGAAGATGACACCGAACTCGCCCGCCAGACCAGCCTCTGGCTGAGCGAGGCAGGGCATTCATGCACCTGGCTGGAAAATGGCGGCGCGGCACTCATCGCTCTCGGTACGGAGGCCTTTGACGCCGTGATTCTCGACGTGGGGCTGCCGGACATGGATGGGTTCACGGTTGTGGAGCAGATGCGTTCGCGTGGTTTTGGCCTGCCGGTGCTGTTTTTGACTGCTCGTGACAATGTGACGGACCGCGTGCGAGGGCTGAAGGCCGGTGGCGATGATTATGTGACCAAACCCTTCGCCATGGAGGAGCTGCTGGCGCGACTGGAGGCGCTGCAACGCCGCAGCGGCATCACGCCGCTGGTGCCGCTCTCCCGCAATGTGGGGAAGTGGACGCTTGATCCGATCAAACGTCGTCTGCGTTGTGGGGATGAAATGGTGGAGCTGCAGCCGCGCGAGTGGACGCTGCTGGAGGTGATGCTGGCGAACGAGGGACGCATTCTCACCAAAAAATTCCTGCTCGAAAAAGTCTGGGACATCCAGTTTGATCCCGGCACGAATGTCGTGGATGCCATGATCTGCCG
>CAXNGR010000299.1:0-5693 GCA_964201265.1 Verrucomicrobiaceae bacterium | reverse complement strand
TATGGCTATCGCGACATCGACTTCCTCCACCTGCGCATTTACGCGCTCCATGAGTCAAAAGGCATACTCACTGGCACCTGATCTCCGCACCAACTTCCCGGATGAACCAGATTTTTAAGGTTGCTCAGTCTCTTTACAATGCTGTCACTGGGAAGACTGAGAAATTAGCAAAAGTGTTTAAGGAGCCATTTGTTGTTAATCTGGAGTCCTTGAAGCAGCTCCACTATAAATTTACTCAAATGTTGGCACCTTGGCAAAAACTTGCGGTGAGTGAGAACGTAATTGTTTACCACATTGAGGACGACAAGCAGACGTTTAGTTCTTTCGACAGGTTCCTGATGTACGATGCTTCAAATTCATGTCCGATTGAGAGTATTGCATACGAATTGAATTTTTTGATAGAGATTCCAGGGCTTGAAAAACCTCAGTCGTATAAAGTATTGGTCAGAATCAACTCTCAAGCTGCTGCGGCTGAGAAAATGGAGGCTCACGATCCGTTCGGCGGCGGATTTTATCGTTTTATGGGATCAGCCTCCGTGCTCCTTGAAATCGAATATGTTGACTTCGTCATCGCGCGTAATGTGCTAGCTGCATTCGACAGTTGGATCAAGAGTTTGCCGACCGAAGCCACAAGAGGCCGACTGACGCGCTATATACAGGTGCGCTCGCACTTGATACCCAGGTTTGCCCCTCCACTGATCGCTTTGGTTTCTGGATATGCTGTTTACCTGTGCACGGAAATGGCACTAGCCACAAAATCTTCTAATGCTGATTTGGCTAAATTCATCCTCGGCACCATCTTGCTGATGACGGCTGCCGCCACTATTGCTAGGCTCCTTGCTGACCTAGCTGAAAGCTCTTTTGACTCGATTGGTTCGGGTGGCGGAATCGTAATCAATATTGGTGATCAGCGCGTAGTCGCGAAATTCCGAAAAAGGAACAACAATAACCTCTGGAAGGCATTTTCTGCATCGGTTGTCATACTTTTAGAAGGCATCGCTGTGAATCTCATTTCGGAACCCATTGTCACAAGAGTTTTTCAAACTTCTGCCTTGGAATCAAAGGAGCCTCACAAGATTCCTCAAAATCGATAATTAACGGCCGCACAACTTGCCTGAAACACGACGGAACACTGGTTTGATGCCCTTAGAGCATGGGTTAGCTACTGAATCAGCTCCTCCAGTTCCCCCTCGCTCAGGCCTTCCATCATCGGGGCTTGGTCGTTGAGGGCGGCTTCGACGAGGCCGCGTTTTTGGGCTTGGAGTTTGAGGATGCGTTCCTCGACGGTGCCGCGAATGGCCAGGCGGTAGGCGTTGACGACCTTTTGCTGGCCGATGCGGTGGGCGCGGTCGATGGCCTGGGATTCGACGGCGGGATTCCACCACGGGTCGGCCAGGATGACGCTGTCGGCGGCAGTGAGGTTCAGGCCGTAGCCGCCGGCTTTGAGGCTGATGAGGAAGATGCGGCAGTTCGGGTCTTTCTGGAAGCGCTCCACCTGAGCCGAGCGGTCCTGGCTGCTGCCATCCAGGTAGGCGTGATCGAGTTTCTGAGCCTGAAATCGTTCACGCATGAGGCGTAAGAACTGCACGAACTGGCTGAACACGAGTATTTTACCGCCAGATTCGAGCGCGGACTCGACTTGGTCGTGCAAGGCGGCCCATTTGCCGGACAAATCGTCCGGTTCCAGCCCGGCCAGCGCCTCCGGCCGGATGCCGGTGAGGCGCAGATCGCAGCAGACCTGGCGCAGGCGCAGCAGGACGGTGAACATGGTCATCTTGGCCCCGTTCTGGCCGGAGCGACGGCGGGCGGCCTTGATCTCCTCCCGGCCCTCCTCCAGGATTTTGCGGTAAAACTCGGCCTGGGCGGCGCTGGGCACGCACCAGAGCACCTGCTCGATCTTTTCCGGCAGATCCTTCAACACCTGCCGCTTCATGCGGCGCAGGAAGTAGGGCTGGGTCAGCTTTTGCAGTCGCTGGGCCGCCGCCTGGCCGGCGGGCAGGCTCAAACCGGACTCGATGGGGCTTTCAAATCGCTCTTTGAAGGATTTCTGGTTCCCGAGGTAGCCCGGCAGCGCGAAGTGGAAAATGGACCACAAATCCCGCACCCCGTTCTCCAACGGCGTCCCGGTGAGGGCGATCCGACCGGTGGCCTTGAGGCTGCGCAGCGTTTTGGCGGCGTCCGTGTCGGGATTGCGGATGAAGCTGGCTTCATCGAGCAGAATAAGCCCAAACTTAATATTTAAGTAATGTTGATTATCTCTGATTATCAATTGATAAGAGGTCAATATCACGTCATGGGCGGCAATCTGCCCCAGCGCTTTTTCCCGATTCGAACCCTGCACCTGGAGCACTTTCATCTCCGGCGCGAAGCGCTCAAACTCCGCCTGCCAGTTCCCCAGCAGCGATTTCGGGCACACGACCAGCACCGGCCCCGAATTCCCGCCCTGGCGCTTCAAAAACAGCGCCAGCGCGATGCTCTGGACGGTTTTTCCCAAGCCCATCTCATCCGCCAGGATGCCGCCGCGTCCTTGCAGGATGCGGGAGGTCATCCAGCAGACGCCTTCCATTTGGTAAGGCCGCAGCAGACCCGCCAGATCGCCGATCTGGGCGCGGATTTCCTGGTCTGAAACGGTCTTTGGCCCACCTGCTCCACTGTCCTCGCCGCCAAAGTAAGCCGCATGCGCCCCGTGCATCCGCGCTCCTTCCGGGGTCAGTTCCAGCGGCACGTCCCGCAGCGATTCTTCCAAATCATCCACCGCCGCGAGGTCGAGGACGTAGCGCTTGCCGTTGCCCTGCACCGAACGCTGGCCGGAGCGCACCAGCCGCAGCACCTCCGCGCGTGGCAGCCGGAAGCCGTCAGCCGACTCGTAGGCGAACTCCATGTTCATCCAATCACCACCGCCTGAGCGGCCCGTGTCTGGCACAAACCGGGTCGTGGGAGCGATCCGCTGCACGCCTCGGGTGGCCGTGCGCCAGCGCTCGCCCTCGACAATCGTGGCCAGTTCGCGCAGGCGGCTCAGTTCCGAGGCATAGAACCTCAGAACGTTCTCCCCGCCCTGCAAACGCCAGCTTTGAACCGTGTCCGGCTGGAATCCCAGCGCCTCCAAACGCCGCGAAAGACGAGATTCACTATCTATGTTGCGAACGTAAAATATAAACTCAGATGAATCATCTTGAAGCGGGAATGGCGAGGTTTTGTCGCTGACCTGCCCTCCTTCTGGCACCACCGGCCAGCGATGCGGGCCGTGACGGGCGATGATCCGCGCCTCGACACTCTGAAGCGAGCCTTCGAGGTGGATTTCAAACTCACAGGGAACCGGCGAGACATGGAAACGCTCCAGTCCGCCCCGCAGCTCCATCTGGAAGCATTCCCCCAAACGCTCCCCCTGCTCTGCCAGCCAGCGCAGCGGTCGAGTGGCGGCGGCGCGGCCCAATTCGGCCGCCAGGGTGGCGAGTTCGGGATGGTCCGAGGCATGGCGAAACAGCGCCCCGGTTTCCTGGCAGACCCACCAAGCGCCCCAAACCGGACGCTGAGCGCCACCCGCCAGTTGCAACCGCACTGTCTGAGCAGCGGTCGATTCCACCACGAGCGGCAGCCGCACCGGCTCGGCGGCGACTTGAAGCAGACGCTCCTTGCCATTCGGCTTCCCGGCAAAGACGCGGGGATGATCCGCCAGCGTCTTGAGGAAGGTGTTCAACCCGTCCCCTCGCAGCGTGATCGGCAGGCTCTGCGGCTGCTTGATCCCC
This sequence comes from Verrucomicrobiaceae bacterium, assembly GCA_964201265.1. Lineage (GTDB taxonomy): Bacteria > Verrucomicrobiota > Verrucomicrobiia > Verrucomicrobiales > Verrucomicrobiaceae > Prosthecobacter. The sequence goes on along the minus strand of CAXNGR010000299.1, from coordinate 1,947 downwards.
TGCCCCGCCAGCCAGGCCGCAAAGGCGGAGGTTTCGCCCTCGCCCCCGGCCTCAAACTTCACAAACACCCCAAACGGCTCCCGCGCCTGCCCCGTGAGCACGGTTTCCGGCAAATAGATAGAAAATCGTCCCGAAATGCTGACAATCAAAGGTTTGGGTATTGTAGTCCCGCCTTTAGGCGGCTCAGAACCGCCTGAAGGCGGAACTACAGTGCTCTTCCTCAGCGGAGCGGCATTCCCCCGCGCATGCATCAGCGCCACCGCCAGCGCGTGCTCGCAGATCTGCCCGCTGCGCCGGGCATGCGGGCAGGTGCATAGATTGTCCACATCACTCGAACTGCGGATGCGCAGGCCGGTGGTGAACTTCATTTTGCCCGATCCGGCCACGCCGCGAATCAGCCCGGCCTCGGTGCTCGACACCGTCGCCAATCCAGCATCCGCCAGACTGCGCGCGGCCTTCATGACCTGCCAGCCGCCGATTTCACCGAGCCATTTCTCTGTGATTTCCATTTCCTTCTGGCGTGTCCCATGGTTTCTCGCCAAAGTCCAGCGCCAAGTGCCTATGCGGATCGTTGCTATTTCCAATCAAAAAGGTGGGGTCGGAAAAACGACCACTGCCGTGAACCTCTCCGCCTGCCTCGCCCAACGCGGTGTGCGCGTGCTGCTGGTCGATCTCGACCCGCAAGCGAACGCCACCAGCGGCCTCGGCCTCGCCCAGGAAGACGGCGGCAGTCTCTACTCGGCGCTCGTGGACGGCACCGACCCGCGACTCGCCATCCGCAGCACCCGGCTACCGAACCTTTCCATCATCCGCTCCCATCAAGAACTGGCGGGTTGTGAAATCGAGCTGGCGCAGTCCGGCAACCACCTCGCCCGCCTGCGTGAAGTTTTGGAGCCGTTGCGCTCATCCGGCCATTTCGACTACGCCATTCTCGACACCGCGCCCTCGCTCGGCGTGCTCATGACCGGCGCTCTGGCCGCCGCAGATGAACTGATCGTGCCCATCCAGTGCGAGTACTTCGGCCTCGAAGGTCTCTCCAAGATCGTCAGCATCACCCAGCAGATCCGCGACTGCGGTGCGAATCCCAATCTGCTGCTCGAAGGCATCGTTATGACCATGTACGACAGCCGTGCCAACCTGGCCAACCAGGTCGTCAACGACGTGCGCAACTACTTCGCCGAGACGGTCTATCAGACCATCATCCCGCGCACCGTGCGCTTGGGAGAGGCACCGAGCTTTGGCAAAAGCATCATCGAATACGAGCCGACGGGCAAAGGGGCGATCTCCTATGGGGCGCTGGCGGATGAGTTCATCGCCCGCCGCAGCGGCCAGCCCTTCCAAGCTCAGCAGGCACCTGCCGCAGCCTGATCGCATCCCAGGAGGCCCGCATGGACACTCCTTCCGGTATTCGCGGACGCGGCGCGGGTTTCAACCCCGCCCAGCGCTTTGCCGAGCTTCGTGTGGATTACGATGCCGGCGAAGCGCCGGAAAAGATCGCCACCAAGTTCCTCCGCGATCACTCGTCTTCGATCATCTCGAAGAACAGCAGCCCCGATCTGCCTTTCGAGGCCAGTTTGAACCCCTACCGTGGCTGCGAGCACGGCTGCGCCTACTGCTACGCTCGGCCCACGCACGAATACCTCGGCTTCTCCGCCGGTGTGGACTTCGAGTCACGCATCATGGTCAAGGAGGACGCCCCTGCCCAGCTCCGCGCCGAATTGCGCAAACCATCCTACAAACCCGTCACCCTCTCCCTCAGCGGTGTCACTGATCCGTATCAGCCCATCGAGAAAAAACTGCGCATCACCCGTGGCTGCCTCGAAGTCCTGGCCGAAGCACGGCATCCGGTCGTTTTGATCACGAAAAATCACCTCATCACTCGCGATGTCGATCTCCTCGCCGAACTCGCCCGCCATCACGCCACCGCCGTTTACATCTCCGTCACCA
>CAXNGR010000298.1:0-5693 GCA_964201265.1 Verrucomicrobiaceae bacterium | reverse complement strand
GCAAAGGCGGCGGGCCATCAGCAGCAGCGTGCCAAGCGTGGCGGCGTTGTCAGCATAGTGCTCGCGGTTGTTCCACTGTGTGCTGATGCGGTCCTTTGGCAGCAGTTTGGAGGTGTCGTAGCGGTCGATGAGGCGCGGATCTTCCTTGGAGAGATCAAACGCATCCGACACACCGCGCCGCAACACATCGAAGGCCAGGGTTTGGAACTCCGACATGCCGCCGACCGCCTCACTGGCATCCATGCGGCGTTTCCATTGATCCAACGAGGTCAGAAGTGTGCGGCGGTCATCAAGCCGCCCCTGCGGCAAACTCAGCGTCATGTCCGCCTGCGCCCCGCTGCCTGCGCCAGGCACGAAGGGCTGATAAGTGGCCCCAAACTCTCCGCTGGAGGTGAAATCGCCGAATTTCTTGATCACCGGCATCGCAGCGGATGAAATGGCCTGAGGAAACAACGCCACGTTGGTCGGCATCGCGCTGCCCTTGCGCAGCGGACCGGCGATGCGCGAGTAGAGCGAGCCGACATTGGCCTTCAGCGTGTCTTTGCCGACGATGGTCTTGATGTCGTGAACCGCATCCCCCGTGACGAAGGAGCGCACGATGCTGAACTTGTCCGCCAGCTTCGCCAGCCGCTCAAACGTGCTGCCAAACGTGACGCCGGGGAGCTTCGTCTTGATTTCGCCCGTGACGCTGCGGATCTCCGACGGCGCGTCCATCTTCGGATCAAAGGTCTCGAACTGCGACGGGCCGCCGTGCATGAACAAGAAGATGACCGACTTGTCCTTGAGCAGCCGCTTCTGCGACGCACCAAGGGCCTTGAGCGCCATCATTTCGCTCAAACCAAGTCCACCCAGCCCTAGCCCGCCAATGCGCAGAAAGTCACGCCGCTGAAGGCGTGATGAACCCTGGCTGTGGTCGGAAAAAGTGAGCATGACGATGCCAATACGAAGATGCGACGGCTCTCCTTCCGGTTTGTTCTTGCCATGCCAGCACGAGCCGGGGATGCTCGCCGCCGTCATGCGTCTCCACCACCTCCTTCTCGCCGCCGCATTGCTCGCTTCGAGCGCTTTTGCTGATTCCTTCGACTGCCGACATTGTGAGAAGCATCTGCTGCCGCAGCCGATCAAGCTCATCGCGGGCCGCAAATATGCGAGGGACCGGCGTGTCGATGTTTTGCACCTGAAGCTCGATGTGACGCCGGATTTCGTGAAACGTACCGTCTCAGGCACGGCGACGATGAAGTTCAAACCCATCGCGCTGCCACTGGCGAAACTGGAACTCGACGCGGTGGATTTGAACATCGTCGAAGTGAAGGCTGAAGGCGCAAAAGTGGCCGAGCATGAGGTGACGAATGAGAAATTGATCGTCACCTTCGCATCCGCCATCGCCCCCGATGCCGAGGTCACGCTGACCGTGAAGTATTCGGCGCAGCCTGAGCACGGCCTGTATTTCCGCACGCCGGAGATGGGCTACAAGGCTGGCGACACGCAAGTCTGGAGCCAGGGCGAGGCGGAGCTGCATCGCTTCTGGTTCCCGAGCTACGACTACCCGAACGAGCGCTTCACCAGCGAGGTCATCTGCCATGTGCCGAAGGGCATGCAGGTCGTTTCCAACGGCACGCTGCAAAGCGAGAAACCCGGCGCTGTCGATCTCGTGACATTTCACTGGCTGCAAAACCAGCCGCATGTGAACTACCTCATCGCACTCGCGGCAGGTCATTTTCACAAGCTGGAGGACAAAGCAGGCAAACTGCCGCTGGCGATGCTCGTGCCGCCCTCACATGCCGCGCAGGCAGCGAACGCATTCACCGACACGCGAAAGATCATCGAGTTTTACCAGAAGGAGATCGGCGTGCCTTTCGCATGGGACAAATACTGGCAGGTCTATTGCCTCGACTTCCTGGCCGGTGGCATGGAGAACACGAGTTGCACCTTTGAGGCGGCTGACCTGCTGTTCAACGCGGACACGGAGGAACTGCGCACGCTGCATCGCCTCGACGCGCATGAAACCGCGCATCAGTGGTTCGGCGATCTCGTCACCTGCCGCGACTGGGCGCATCTATGGCTGAATGAAGGCTTCGCCAGCTACTACACCATCCTTTACGAGGAGCAAAAGCTCGGCACGGACGCGATGAAATACTCGCTCTGGCTGGAGGCGCAGGAAGTTTTCGGCGCGAACGACACACGGCCCATCGTCTGGCGTGATTACGGCGATCCCATGCAGCAGTTCGACAATCGCGCATATCCCAAGGGCGCGTGGGTGCTGCACATGCTGCGCAGCCAGCTTGGCCCCGATTTGTTCCGCAGATGCATCAAAACTTATCTCGAACGCCATCGCAGCGGCATCGTGAGCACGGATGACTTGCAGGATGTCGTCGAGGAGGTCAGCGGCCTATCGTTCGATCAGTTCTTCGATCAATGGCTGCATCACGGCGGTGTGCCGGAGTTGAAAGTCGATCACGCGTGGGACTCCAACGCAAAGTTGGCAAAAATCACCGTGCGCCAGACGCAGAAGCTCAGCGCGCAGGTGCGCCTCTTCCGTGTGCCATTGCCGGTGAGCTTCAAGGTGGCCGGGCAGAAAGAACCCATTCGTTTCACCATGGATGTCAGCAAAGAAGTCGAGGATTTTCACTTCACGCTGCCCGCGCAGCCAGAACTCGTGCGCATCGACCCGGATTTCACCGTGCTGGCGAAGATCAGCTTCACACCGCCCGGCCCGATGCTCGACAAGCAGCTCGAATCCGACCTGATCGGCCGCCTTATGGCCGTGCGGACGCTAGACCGCAAACACATCGCCAAACTCGGCCAAATCCTGCGAGACGATAAATTTCACGCGGTGCGCAGCGAGGCCGCCAAAGTGCTCGCGAAACTCGGCGAGCCAGAAGCCCGGGTCGAATTGATCGCCGGCAGTGCGAATCAAAAACACGCCGCAACGCGCAAGGCCGTCGTGCAGGCGCTCGCCAGCCTTCACACGCCAGAATCGCGCGAAACCTTGTGGAAGATGGCCCAGAGCGAGAAAAATCCCGCCATCCTGGCCACCATCATCGAGACCTGGGGCGCACGCCCAGGTGAATCAGCGGTCAGCGAGGCTTTGAAGAAGCATCTCGCCGCCTCCAGCTATCAAAGCAGCCTCGAACTGGCCGCGATCAAAACTCTGCGTGCTCAGGATGATGAATCCGCCGTTCCCGCCGTGCTCGCACGACTGCAACAACCGCATGAGTTACGCGGACGCGATGCCAGCGCCGCCTTCGAAGCGCTCGCCTTCCTCGCACGTCGCCCAACAAATCCGAATCGCGATGCCGTGCGCGACTTCCTCGCCGAAAAACTCAGCGATCCACGCCGCGACTGGCGCGTGGCCGCCGCAAAGGCGCTCGGCACGTTGCGTGATCCGAAAGCGCTCGGCCTGCTCGATCTCATGCTCGCCATCAGCGGCGGAGATCGCATTGATCCCGTACGCGATGCAGTCGCCAAGTCAGCACAAGACATCCGCGCCGGCCTCGAAAGCCCCGCCGACTTGAAAAACTTGTGGGACCGCGTGCAACAGCTCCAGAAGAAGTCCGAGGACCAAGCCAAAGAGATCGAAGCGCTCAAGAAGAAGCCGCAAACCACGAAGAAGTAACCCGCATGCGCTTTGAACGTCTCCAATCCGTCGCCACCAGCGTGGTGAAGTCCGCCCTGCTGGCCCTGCCGCAGGAAATTCGTGATGAAGCCGCCGAATGCCGCATCGAGTTCTGCGAGATGGATGCGCTGATCGACATCGACGAAGACCTCGACCCCGATCTGCTCGGCCTGTTTGAAGGCAACGCCCGCTGTGATCCCCTGCCCGCAGCGCCGGATGAGATGCCACGGATCCGTCTCTTTCTCGACAACCTATGGGACGACTGCAATGGCGACCTACAGACCTACCGCGACGAGGTGCGCATCACCTTTCTGCACGAGCTGGGACACTACCTCGGCCTGGATGAGGACCAAGTGGCCGAGTTGGGCCTGGCGTGACCGCTTCAGCGGAAATTCATGAGGCCTTCTTCAGCAACGCCCGCACCACGGGCAGCGCCCGGTCAAAGGCATCATGCAATTCCTGGATGTCCGGCATCCGCACTGTGGCGAAGGCCGGCTCCATCTGCTCAGGCGTGATGTGATCATGACGGATCAGGAAATCCACATCCGCCATGTCCTGCGGGTCATCTCCTCGCATCATTTTTGTCAGGATCAGATCAATCGTGGCCGGGCGATAGAGCTTCAGCCAGCGGGTTGGTGGACGCAGGACGGGAACGATGTGCGGCTCCCACTCGGGGCGCAGGAAGACTTGGTCTTCTTGAAACAGGTGCGTGATGTAAAGGCCCTTGGATTCCAGCTTTTGGTTCGTCATGTCCACGGCATCCCAGAAGCGTTCATCATTCACCAGTTCGTCTAGTTGCCGCCAGCGGATGATGCCGTCCACATCCTGCGTGTTCAGAAACTCGGTACGCGGCTGCGCGTAGCCCAGACAGAGCGCCCCGCGTCCATAGACCACGAGTGAAACCTCGTGGTCCAGGAAACTGTCCAGCGTCGTCATGAGCTCGACCGGATTGTTGGTGACTGCGTCCTTCATGCGGCGGCGTTCTGGAGGGGGCGAATCCATTGCATGACCGTCTCACGACCGCGGCGTGTGACGCCGGTCATGGCGACAAAACGCGTGATGTGCGGCAGCGTATCAACGGTCGGAGCACGCAACTCGGGCAGTCGGCGCAACAGCTCCTGCCAAAAGGCATTTTCCGGCTCCACCTGCCTTCCGCAAAGAGCGATATAGCGGACCACCGCCTCACACCGTTCATGAATGGCCGACCGCGCCAGTTTAACCGCCGAATTGCCCTGGGCACCAAGCATCGCGGCACCTACTCTGAGCCGATGCTGCGAGTATGGCAGCCCGATGGATAGCAGTGCCAGCGCCAGTTCCTCGTTGGAGAATGAAGCAGTCTCGGGCACCGCAATCATCGAAGCTGGCGACGCCTCACGAACCGCCGCCGTCAGGTCTCCACCGCCTGCGTAATAGCGGCACCCCCGCTGCACAGCCAGAGCACAGAGATCCTCCGGCACACGCAGGCCCAGACGCCGCGCCTTCATCAGCAGCGGGGAAACATGGGCCGTCGTGCCCAGTCGGTAGGCAAGCGTGTCCTTTGTCATGGCAACAGCATAGGTTCAGGGCGTGCGCGTTGCAATTCCAGCTTTTCAGAACACCACGCACCAACCCACGCCAGAAGAGCCGCCAACAGATTCGACACCTCTTACGACGAAGGGTTTTCAACAAGCTGTTAAGCCCTCAGCCCATGTTACGCCGCCCATGCAGGGCCTGGTAGAGCGTGAGTTCGTCCACATGGTCGAGATTGCCGCCCGCAGGCATGCCTTGGGCCAGACGGGTGATGGCGATGCCCGCCGGACGCAGCAGGTCGGCGATGTAGCTGGCGGTGGCCTCGCCCTCGACATCGGAACCAAGCGCGATGATGACCTCCTCGGTGTGCAGATCACGCACACGCTCCACGAGCGACTCCATACGCAGGTCTTCGGGCGTCACGTTGTCGAGCGGCGATAAGCGACCGCCGAGCACATGATACAAACCTTGAAACGCGCCGCTACGCTCCAACCGCAGCACATCGGCGGCTTGTTCGACGACACACAACAAACGCTGGTTGCGGCGTGGGTCGTGGCAGAGCAGGCAG
>CAXNGR010000297.1:0-5702 GCA_964201265.1 Verrucomicrobiaceae bacterium | reverse complement strand
GCTGCGAGGCCTTTGACCATGGGGGATTCGGCATCGCAGGCAAAGTGGGCGCGGCCATCGACAAGTTCGCCCTGCAGCCAGACGCGGGAGACGCAGCCGGGGACGAGGTTGGCTTCGATCTTGTGCGCCTCGACCAGTTTCATGGCGCTGGCACGGGAGACGACGGCGTTCAGTCGCTCGTGCAGGTCTTCGATGAAGTTCAGGTCGTCAATGAGCGCCTGCTGTTTCTCCGCTAAGCTCATTTGATCTTGGCAAGGCGGCCCTTGCTCCAGGTCAGACCGGCCTGCACGGCTTCGTCGCTGGCCATGGCGGCGGCGAGCTTTTCCCAGATGGCGACGGCTTTGGCAAAGGCAGCCTTGGCCTCGGTTTTTTTGCCAGCGCTCTCGCTGGTGTGCCCCAGCGCCCCGTAAAGCTGCGCAAGCTGCCCCGCCCACATGCGTCGCTCAGGCGTGAGTTTGTCCGAAGACGGCTGCGCCTGGATGAGCGCCTCCAGCGCTGCCACGGCCTGCTGTGCGATGGGGATGGCGGCGGTGGTCTTCCCGCCATCGGCCATCAGCTCGGCATATTCACCCCGCAGCTTGGCCAGCAGGAAGCCGTAGCGGGCATTGGTCGCATCATTGGAGAGGATCTCGTTCACGAGTTCGATGGCATCCTGCTTCTTCTTGGCGGCCTCAGAGGGATTGCCCGCATCCCGGGCGAGGGAGGCGAGAGCGCCGTAGTTGCGAGCGAGGAGGTATTTGACCTCGCCCCACTCAGGTAGGAGGCGATTCAGCTCAAGCAGGATGGGCAGAGCTTGGTTGTGCGCTTCTTTGGCGTCCGCACCGCTGAAATGGCGTCCGATGAGCTCCGCCAGCTCGGTGTAAGCCTCGGAAAGCAGCAATGCCTGCTCCTGGTTGCGCGGGCTGCTGCCGAGCACGAGTTCGCCCATGTCTTTCACCGAGTCGATGAGTGTGTTGAGCGCCTCCTCGATCTTGCCCGCCTCGCGCTGGCTGATGCCCTTGGCATATTTGGCGCGAGCAAGGATGAATTTTTCGTCGTTGATGAGCTCCTGCCCGATGAGCTTCGGATCAAGGATGACCGGCACACGGGCGAGCGCCTGCTCGGAGTCGGCCATTTCGCCGTTGCGCAGGGTGCGGAGGCCGTATTCGAGCCAAGCACGAGCGCATTCGTTGCGTGCGAGGCGGTTCTTGGGGTCCGCTGCCAGTCCTTGGTCGAGATTCACCGTGGCTTCCTTGAGCAGCGCGAGCGAGTCCGCATGCCGTCCCTCACGTCCGCGAATGTCGGAAAGCAGCAGGCTGTAGCGGCCCAGCCACTGCTGGTAGAGTGCGAGCTGCGCCGGTTCAGCGGAGCCTTTGGCGATCAATTCAGCGGCCTGCTCACGCGCCTTGGTGAGGTATTCCACGGCCTTGGGGGTGTCTCGCAGCTTCAGATGAAGCTGGCCGATGTTTCCATACGAGCGCAGCCTTTCGACGCCGAGCGCGGGAGTCTCCTCCAGCGCAGGTAGGCCGCGCATGCAGTAGGCCAGTGCGTCCTTGAGCTGGTCACGCGAAAAACCGGCTTCCATCTCATTCCCCGTCGGTGTTTGCAGAAGCTGAGTGAGGAACTGATCAACAGCGTTCTGCGAGTTCTGCAAATTCTGATCCGCCACAGCCTTGGCGTTGCGCGAGACATCCCGCTCGCTGGTCAGCGTGGCGTTGTGGTCCTGGAGCGCGTCGATCTCGATCTTGTAGTTCGCGTGGATGTTCGCGTTCGTCGTCTCCGCCTTTTGCGCCCGGCGCAGTGTCACAAAAGCGTAGATGACCGACAACACCACTAGAGTAAGCAGCGTGATGGCGGTGGTCTGGAGCGTGAGCACCTTCTTCGCCTGCTTCTGGCGCTCGCGGACGGTCTGCTCACGGGCTTCTTCGAGCAGGTAGTCGCCTTCGAGCACCTCGAACTCGCGCACGATCTCGCGCATGTCCGCCCAGCGCGCGGCGGGGTTCAGATCTAGGGCGCGCTCGATGATGTTGCGACGCCGCTCCTCCCATTTCGACTGCGCGGGCTTCGGCCAGACGATCTTCGGCTGAGCTTTGACGGCGGCGAGCAGCGCATTGCTGTCGATCTGCACCGCAAGTCCAGCAGCGGCTGCCTGATTGGCGCGCTCGACCTCGCTGTCCCACATTTCCGCACCACGCGGAAGGTGGCCGTTGAGCAGTCGGAAAGCCAGGACGCCAAAGCTATACACATCCCACGAGGGGCCGTAACCCGCGAAGACGCCGTCCGGATTCTCCGCCTGCTCTGGGCAGAGATGCACGAAATGATCTGTCAGCTCCAAGTGGTGAATGCCGCCCACCCAGCCCTGCGCGATGTCAGTGAGGCGGATCGAGGATTCCGCGTCATCCTCCAACAGCACGTTGCACGGGCGCAGATTGCCATGCGGCAGGCCGTGCTTGTGCAGCCAAGAAAGGGCGTCCGCCACCTCATAAATATGCCGCCAAGCCTGCTCCGGGGGCAATCCGCCGCAGGCAGACTCCAGCGTGGGCGTCTGCCACATGCGGCGGCCGTGGCTATCCTTCGTCATCACACCAACCAGCGGCATGACGCAGTAGTACGGCGTCCTGTCAAAACTGAAGTCCTCCACCGGCAACACGCCGCGATGATGCGGCATCTGCTGCATGGCGCGGAAGGCCGTGGCCAGCGCCTTGCGGTTGATGCCCATCGAACTGAAGACCTTCACCGCGCAGGCCTTGCCGTGGGTGGAGACCGCCCGGTAAACCGCGCCGCACCGTCCGCTACCGACCAGGTCCTGCAATTCATGTCCGGCAATTTCGGGCAGACTCATGCGTGCTTCAGTGGTCTCTAGGAGTGGAGGGTTGGAACCGGACGCCGACCACAACAGGTTGGTGTGATGGCGAGGGGCTGGTACGATGGGGGCGGAATGCAAAATCTCAAATCTCAAATGCCGCTTTGCAAAAATCGCGTGCCACAAATGCCAGCACGTCCATGCTGACTCCACGCAGCATGAAAAACCCGAAACCGACCGCGCATCGTGCCGAGATCGAGGCCATCTACGCCGAACTGGAGCGCCGTCCCCTGCCACGCCAGTGCGAGATGCGCACCGGCTGCTGCCATTTCCGCATCGCAGGCCATACCCCGCTGCTGACACGAGGCGAGGCGCTCCATGCCGCCGACGGCGTGCGCCGCAGCGGCCGCAAAGCCCTCAAACCCCACCCTGACGGTGCCTGCCCGCTTTTGGGGCGCGATGGCCGCTGCACCATCTACCAGCACCGCCCCTTCGGCTGCCGCACACACTTCTGTGCCGAAGCCGGCGGCATGTACCCGCGCAAACACGTCGCTGATCTGATCCAGCGCCTCGAAGCCCTCGACGAACGCCTCGGCGGCCACGGCTCACGACCGCTGGAGGCGGCGGTGAGCGCGGCGCTGGCGGAAAAGTAGCTTCAATCGGCAATCGAAGCCGAACGTCCCTCGGGATTCGACTTCACGGCGCTGCCGACTCCTGCGCCTGCTTCACGCTTTCAGGGCTCAATTTCGCCAACGGATAGGGTACTTCGGCACCGTTCGCGGGCATGCGCAGCACCACGTTCTCTCCATCCAGACGCACAAAGCCAGCGCGGATCGTTTTACCTTCCAGGTTTGTCCAACTCATGATCGGCGGGAGGTCTTTTTTCGGTGCAGCGGCCACCATTGGCTTCGTGCCGTCGCTTTTCTCAAAACTGGCCCCCTCGGTGATCCAATCGGTGATTTTTTTGATGTCCCCGTTCGAAAGCTGGTCCTTCGGCGGCATGTGCCGCTCATGGTCGGGGTTGGCGATGACTTCCAAAAAGTGACTTTCCCCCGGTTTGCCTGGGCGGATCTGCGCCACATCGTTGTCGGCGATGTCGAGCTTGAAGGTGTCCAGCTCATCAAACACAAAGCCGCCTTTGCGCTTGCCGGTCTTCTCGCTGTGGCATTCGTAGCAATTCTTTTCCAGGATCGGCTGGATGTCTTTTTTGAAATCCACCGCGACAGCGGAAGACAGAAACAGGAGGGGAAGCGAGAGGCGAAGCAGGATCATGAGGCGCGTTGGGAGTCCGCTGAGAACGTGCCACCCCGCTTTTCCTTAGCCAGCAACTTCTTCCCGTGGCATGAAAGGCCATGCCTCCCCAGCGCACCGTCACCGAAGCCGCCCCGCTCCTGCCCTTTCTTTTCGAAAACTGGCCGGACATACAGCGCACCCGCATCAAGCAATGCCTCAAGTTCGGCAGCGTCCGCGTGAATGATCGCGCCATCACCCGTCACGATCATGCGCTCAAGCCCGGGGACAAAGTGACCATCAAAGTCGAGCGCGTGGCACGGAAAGCCGCTCCACCGCTGCCCTCCGGTTTAAACATCGTGCATGAAGACGAGTCCATCATCGTGCTCGATAAGGGCGCAGGCTGGCTCACCGTCGCGCTCGATTCCGGCAACGGTCGCACCGCCTACGCCGCGCTCACCGACCACGTCCGTGCCACTGACGCCCGCAACCGCGTCTGGATCGTCCACCGCCTCGACCGAGACACCTCCGGCCTCATCGTCTTTGCCAAAACGCAGCCCGTGAAACGCGTGCTCCAACAGAACTGGCACAAGTTCGACAAAACCTACCTTGCCGTCGTCGAAGGCATCGTGAAACGCGATTCCGGCACCCTGCGCTGCCATGTGAACGAGGAATTCTCCCTACGAGTCCGCAGCGTCCCGCCCGATGACGACACCCGCGAGGCCATCACCCACTTCAAGGTGCTCAAACGCAGCCACAACACGACGCTCGTTGAATTGAAGCTCGAAACCGGCCGCCGTCATCAAATCCGCGTCCACCTCTCCGACATGGGCCACCCCATCGTCGGCGACAAACCCTACGGCGCCGTGACCGATCCCGCCAAACGCCTCGGCCTGCACTCCAGCGAACTGCGCTTCACCCATCCCGTGAGTGATGAAAAAATGGTCTTCACGCTGCCTCTTCCGAGCGTTTTAATGAAACTGATCTAAACCCCCCTCATGAAAACCTCATTCCTGTTCCTCGCCTCCATTGTTTCCTTCGCTCAAGCCGCCGACTGGCCTGTCTGGCGTGGGCCAGACAAGAATGGCATCTCGTCGGAAAAACTGGCCGGGACAGAGGTGAAGCCGCTTTGGAAGGCGCAAATCGGCATCGGCTTCGCTTCCTTCACCGTGGCGGACGGGCGCGTGTTCACCTCGGGGCATGAGGATGGCAAGGACACCGTGTTTTGCTTCGACGCGGCGACGGGCAAGGAGGTGTGGAAGCACTCCTACAAGGCCGATCTCGGCGACAAATACTATGAGGGCGGCACCAGTGCCGGGCCGGTAATCGAGGGGAACAAGGCATGGCATCTCAGCCGTTGGGGCGACCTGATTTGCTTCGAGGCGGCGACAGGCAAGATCGTGTGGCAGAAGAATTTTCTCGCAGAAACCGAAGCGGAGATTCCCGAGTGGGGTTTCTCGGGATCGGCACTGATTCATGGCGCGAATTTGATCCTGAACATCGGCCAGAACGGCGCGGCTTTTGAAAAAGCCACCGGGAAGCTGGTGTGGAAGTCGGAGGCGGACACGGCGGGCTATTCGACGCCGCATTTGATCACGGTGAACGGCAAGGAGCAGGTCGTGCTGAGCACGCGCCGCGCCTACAAGGGCGTCGATCCGAGCAACGGCACGGTTTTGTGGGAGCACACCTG
>CAXNGR010000296.1:0-5705 GCA_964201265.1 Verrucomicrobiaceae bacterium | reverse complement strand
ACCTTGCTTGCCACCAGCCTGCTGGCTGACAATGAGGTCTATCGAACCTGGACCGACTCCCAGGGCCGCAAGCTGGAGGCCACCTTCCGCGGCATCGAAAACGGCCAGGTCTTCCTCCAAGTCCGCAACGGCTACGTCTATCGCCTTCCACTCGACAAACTCTCCGCCGCCGACCAGCAGGCCGCGAAGACGCTCAAACCCGAAGGTCTCGGCATCCCCGCCGACCCGAATCTCGCGCAGGCCGCTGCGCGCATCGACCTGCTGGTAGAGGCAGGGTTGAAAAAAGCAGAGCAGAAGCCCAACCCACTCGCCTCCGACGAGCAGTTCGTCCGCCGCGCTTATCTCGACATCGCTGGCCGCATTCCCACTCGCGAAGAAGCCCTGGAGTTCATCAATGACACCAGCCTCTCCAAGCGCGCCAAGGTCATCGACAAGCTGTTGAACTCGGATGGCTACAATAGCCACCTGTTCAACTACTTCGCCGACATGATGCGCATGGCTGACTCTGCCAACAAGGTGCGCTACCACACCTACCAGGATTGGCTGAAGCGGCAGATCGCCGATAATGTGCCCTGGGACAAGATCGTGTGTTCCATGATGACGGCTGATGGCAAGCTGCTGGAAAACGGTGCCACCGGTTACCTGCTGCGTGATGCAGGCATGCGGCTGGACAACCTGAGCCTCACGCTCAGTACCTTCATCGGCGCGAACGTCTCCTGCGCCCAATGCCATGACCATCCTTTCGCCGACTGGACGCAGCGCCAGTTCTTTGAAATGGCCTCCTTCTTCGGAGCCACGGAAACCCTCGGGGCCAGACGCTCCGGCAAAAGCGAGAACGCGGCGATGATGCGCAAGGCAGTGAACTCCCTGGATGACAAACGTCTCCAGCAGCAGGCCAAAAACGTCCTGCGCGTGAACGGCATGGCCGTGGAAGAAACCGGCACCAATGATCTGAAACTGCCGGACGACTACAAATACCCAGACGCCAAACCGGGTGAGCACGTCGCCCCCAAACTCATCACCTGGAGCGACGACAAAACGAAGAAAGCCTACCAGGGCGTGCAGACCAAGAATGAAGAGGATCTGCGCGAGCAGTTTGCCAAATGGATGACCTCGCCGGACAACCCGCGCTTTGCCATGACCATCGCCAACCGCCTCTGGAAGCGGGCCTTTGGCCTCGGTGTCCGCGAGCCTGTGACCGACCTGGATGATCCTGAATCTGCTGCGAATCCCGCGCTGCTGCGCCACCTCGCCGCTGAAATGGTGCGCGTGAAATTCGACCTCAAGCAGTTCATGCGCCTGCTTTACAACACGCAAACCTACCAGCGCGAGGCCACCAGCCGCGAACTCAGCGACAACACGCCCTACCTCTTCCCCGGCCCGGTCCTTCGCCGCATGTCCGCCGAGCAGGCCTGGGACTCCTGCGCCACCCTCGTCGTCGGCGCGGATGTGGACAAATACAAATCCCACCGCGGCACCGACTACGCCAAGGTCATGAACATTGAGTTCGGCCAGGATGCCTCCCCTGAAACCATCAAGTCTCAAATCGAAAGCGCCATCTCCGGCATGCGCCAGTACGCTGGCAAAGGCGGCAATCCCAAGAACAACGCCAAAAAGAAAAAACGCATGATGAGGCAGGAGACGATGAGCGAGGAGGAAGACCTCACCCTCAGCCCTCCTACGCGCAACGGCCTCGTGCTCGCCCGTGCCTCCGAGCTCAACCAGCCGGAGCGCGACCAGCATTTCCTCCGCATGTTCGGCCAGAGCGACCGCCAGATCGCCGACAGCAACACCGAGGAGGGCAGCATCCCTCAGGTGCTCATGCTCATGAATGGCGAGGCGCAGAAGGTCATCGGCCAGGACGACTCACTCGTGGTCAAAACCGCCGCCTCGCAAAGCACACCCCAGCAGCAGGTCGAAAGCCTCTACCTCAGCTTCTTCAGCCGCAAACCTCACGCCGATGAGCTGGGTGCCGCCGTCGCCGCCCTCGGCAGCGGCCTCGGCATGCGCGATCTGACCTGGGTGCTGTTCAACACCCGTGAGTTTGTCTTTGTGGAATAACTCAGCCTCCGAATCAGCAACGCCATGAATCTCCAAAACAAACTCGACTCCGTCTCTCGCCGCGCTTTTTGCGAACGCTGGGCCAAAACCGCGCTCGGTGTCACCGTGTTGCACGGCGCGGCAGACAGCATGCTCGCGGCAGAAACAGCGGCCGCGGCCACTCCCGCCAGCGGCCCAGGTTTCGGCAAGGCCAAGAATATCATCTTTTTGCAGATGATCGGTGGCATGACGCACATCGACACACTCGACCCCAAAGACGGACCGACGCAGGGGCCGAAAGCACCGATCAAAACCAAGGCCGACTTCCAGCTTGGCGGCACGATGGAAAACCTCGCCAAGCAGGCCGACAAGATCAGCATCATCCGCAGCATGAGTTCCAAGACCGGCGTGCATGCGGCGGGTCAATACATGATCCGCAGTGGTTACGAAGAGCGTGGCACCATCAAGCATCCCAACATCGGTGCCTGGGCGCAGCATTTTAAAGGCGAGAGCCACAAGACACTGCCCTCGAATGTCTGCATCAATCGCCAGCCCCAAAACGGCAACGGTTTCTTCCCCTCCAGCTTCGCGCCACTGCCCATCCTCGACCCCGATGTCGGCCTGCAATACTCCAGCAGCGATGCCTCCCCCGAAAACATGATCAAGCGTCTGGTGCTGCTCGACCAGCTCGACGCTGGCTTCCGTGAGCGTTTCCAAACCGCCGAGGTGAAGAGCTACACGCAGTTCTACGACAAGACGGTCAGCATCATGTCCAGCACCGATCTTGAGGCATTCCGTCTCGATGACGAACCCGACGCCTTGAAGGAAAAATACGGCCGCAACAAGTTCGGCCAGGGCTGTCTGCTCGCACGCCGTCTCGTCGAAAAAGGCATTCGGTACATCGAAGTCGCCAAAGGCGGCTGGGACATGCACAACAACATTGATGAAGAACTCGAAGAGCACGGCGCCGAGCTCGACGTGGCGCTCTCCGCCCTGCTCGAAGACCTCCAATCACGCGGCCTGCTCGAAAGCACCCTCGTCGTGCTCTGCTCAGAGTTTGGTCGTGGCCCGAAGATCAACGGCAACGGCGGTCGTGACCATCATCCGAAGGTCTTCTCCACCCTGCTCGCCGGTGGCGGCGTCAAAGGCGGCTTCATCCATGGTGCCAGCGACAAGGAAGGCATGGCCGTGGCCGACAAACAAGTCAGCCCGCAGGATTTCCTCAGCACCATCGGCTGGAGCCTCGGTCTGCCGGTCGATGAAGTCGTGATGTCGCCTTCCAACCGTCCTTTCACCGTCGGCGACAAAGGCAAGCCGGTGCTGGAAGTCTTCGCGTAAAGTTGCCTCGTTGCGCCGCAACTGGGTTCCTCAGGAAGATCAACTTGCCTTCCGCCGCACTGCCGCTGAAACATCGGACGCTTTCCATCCTGCGCCCGCATGCTCATCACCAGTTCCTCCAACGAACGCGTCAAACACGCCCGCCGCGTGCGCGAAGGCCGCGAGCGCGATCTGATCTTCGTCGAGGGCGAGCGCCTCGTTGCCGAATGCGTGGCTTCAGAACTCAAGCTACACGCCTGCTTCACCGCCGCCGAGCCTTCGGCAGCACAGCAAGAGCTGCTGCAGCGCATCACTTGCCCCATCTTCCAGCTCTCCGAGTCCGTGCTCGAATCACTGAGCGACACCACTTCCACTCAAGGCATCATCGTCATCGCCGAACGGCCCTGGCCGACGCTGGATCGCATGTTCGACGCCAAAGCGCCGCTCATCCTCGGTCTCGACCGCATCCAAGACCCCGGCAATCTCGGCACCCTCGTCCGCACCGCGGAAGCCGCCGGTGTAAGCGGCCTGTTCGCCTTCGCTGGCTGCGCCGATGCCTTTTCACCCAAAACCTTGCGCAGTTCCATGGGGTCCGCCTTCCGCCTGCCCATCCTGCCCGATGTCTCCGGCCTCGGCACCCTCGAAACCTGCCGCAGCCGTGGCCTCAAAACCGTCGTCGCCACCGGCGACGCCGGTCTTTCACACTACGACTACGATTGGCGACAGCCCACGCTGCTCATCCTCGGCAACGAAGGCCGTGGAGCCAGCGCCGAAATCATGAGCGCCTGCGACCATCGCGTGCGCATTCCTCTGCACGCCCCCGTCGAATCCCTCAACGTCGCCGCCGCCGGTGCCGCGATCTTGTTTGAAGCGGTGCGGCAGCGAAGATCGTAGAACGGGTTTTCCAACCCGTTCAAGCGGAACTGAAAGTTCCGCCTACGCGCCAATCTCCGGCAGCTTCCAGTCCCCACGGAACGGCCTCGCATTCATGAGCGCATTCGCCGCCTCGTCATTCGTGAACGTCTCCGTCGTCGGATCCCACAGCAGCTTGCGCTTCGCCTTCAAAGCCATCGCCGTGAGTTGCGGCAGCGTGTCAGCGCGAACCGCCGTCTCGATGTCGCAGATTGCTCGCTGCGCAGTCTTGATCGCATCCACAAAATTGCGTGTGTGCTCAACGCTCTCGATCAGTTTAACCGGCATCGTGCCCACCTTGCTCGCCGGATCACGCAGGATGGCCTCGTCGCTGGCAGTGATCACGCCGCGCTTCACATGCACCCAGCCATTTTCACCGATAAACCGCGTGCCGTGCTCGATCCCCACATTCTTCTCATTCACAAAAGTGATCGGTGCCGCGTTCGCGTATTCAAAACGCATCTTCCAAGTCAGTACCGCATCGCAGCCGCCCTTGTCAGGATACGTGGCCTCGCCTTCGACACTGATCGGCCCGGTGTCATCGGTGCCATTGCCCCACTGGGCGATGTCGAGGTGGTGAATGCCCCAGCACGAAATCATGCCGAGTGAAAAATTCGTGATATTCTCGTGATTATCACGGCGCAGCTTCTCCGCATTAAACGGCGTCATCGACGCAGGCCCCACCCAGCGCTCCCAGTCCACATGCTCCGGCACGGGTTGCTCAGGAAAGTCCGGCCCGATCTTCCCTCCGGGAACACCGACTTGGATCTCCTTCAGCTTCCCTAACCGCCCGTTGCGCGCCAGTTCACAGGCCCAGCGAAACTTCAAATCACTGCGCTGCTGCGTGCCGAACTGAAACACCACGCCCGTTTTCTTCACCGCCGCCCGCACATGCTTCGACTCCGCCATCGACATGCCCATCGGCTTCTCGTGATAGATGTGCTTGCCGTTCAAGATCGCATCGGTGGCCGGAATGCTGTGCCAGTGCACCGGCAAGGCCATCAGCACGGCATCGATCGACTTGTCGCGATTCAACTCACGGAAATCACGGAAGGTCTTCACATCCGCGCTGCCGTAACGCTCGGCAATGATCCCCTTGGCACGCTCGATGTTCTTGGTATTCACATCGCAGAGTGCTGTCACCCGCACATCGTCGTGATTGAGAAAGGCCCGCATATCACCCGTGCCCTGCGCGCCGACACCGACAACGCCGAGCGTGATCTTGTTCGACGGCGCTGTCTGCGAGCGCAGCACATGCGCAGGCACAACCACCGGCGCGACCCCGGGGGCGATGATCTGGGAGAGGAAGGAGCGGCGAGTGTTCATGGGATTGCGTTTGCCACGTTGGTTGGGTTGGCATTTGAATGCTACGGCACCCGGCCTCATCCTTTGAAGGACAACTTTGGGTTAAATCAGACAGTTCGGAGCCAGTGCTT
>CAXNGR010000295.1:0-5719 GCA_964201265.1 Verrucomicrobiaceae bacterium | reverse complement strand
CCCGGCGGTGCTGATGGCGGCCATCACGCCGTTTTATCCCGAGTGGGCCATGTCCCTCCTAGGTCCTGACGGCATGATGATGATCGAGAGCATGTATGGGGAGAAAAGCACACCCTCCGACTATGTGCGTGACAATTTCGGCTCCGGCTTCGCCGCGTTTTGCTTCTACATCTGGAACAACGTCAGCATCGACTTCAAAACCTTCGCTGGTGGCATCGTGGGCGGAATCGGTTCGTTGTTCGTGCTGCTTTTCAATTCGATCTACCTCGGCGCGGTGTTCGGCTATGTGCATTACTCCGGCAATCCGCTCACGCTATACACCTGGGTCATCGCCCATGGCGCGCCAGAACTCACCGGCATCGTGATCTCCGCGATGGCCGGCCTGCGCGTTGGCCTCTCCGTTCTCAAACCGGGACGATTGGAGCGCCGCGCGGGTTTGGTGCTCGCAGGGCGGCAGGCTTTGCCGCTGCTCATCGGCGCGGCGGCGCTGACCAGCATCGCAGCGGTGCTGGAAGGCTTCTGGTCTCCTCTCGACCTGCCCCCGGCCATGAAATTCACCGCAGGCGGCGTGTGCTGGCTGCTGGTGGCGGCTTTCTTCATCTTCAGCGGCAGGAGGCAGGCAAATGCGTCTTGAAGACATGACCGTGGCCCTGCGCCCGCGCCAGCCGTGGGAAGCGGTCGATCTCGGCTGCGCGATGGTGCGGCGTGATTTCGGGCGATTGATGGCCTTGTGGGCCTGCACCGTGTTTCCACTCTGGGTCGTCATTTGTCTGCTGATGCGTGATATGCCCGTTTGGATTCCGCTCGTCGTGTGGTGGCTGAAGCCGCTCTACGACCGCGTGCCGTTGTTTTTCCTGAGCCGCGCCGCCTTCGGTGTGCGGCCCGGCTTTGTTGAAACCTGGAAGGCCTGGCCGCGTCTGTGGCTCACGAATTTTCTGCCCGCGCTGCTGTGGCGGCGGTTTTCCTTCATCCGCAGCTTCGCGCTGCCCGCACAGATGCTGGAGGGGTTGCGCGGAGCTGCGGTGAAGCGACGCATCAAAACACTCGCCATGGACGGTGGCGGCTCGGGCTTCTCCATGTCCTATGCGTTCTCGAAGATCGAGCTGCTCTGCTGGCTCGGCCTGATGTGGGGCACTTATGGTTTGCTGCCGGAATCCGCCACGCCCGACTGGCAGGGCATGTTTCAGGCCTTTGATTTCGAGAACACCATTCCCGATGCCTTCCTGTGGTGGGGCGCGGTCTGCCACATGATCATCGTCACGTTGATCGAGCCGTTTTATGTTGGAGCAGGCTTCGCGCTTTATTTGAACTGCCGCACGCGCATCGAAGGCTGGGACGTGGAACTGGCCTTCCGCCGCATGGCATCACGCCTGACCGCCGCTGTGACTCTGTTGATGATCAGCCTCACGTTCCTGAGCATGCCCGTGCAGGCCGCTCCAGGAGACAAAGCCGCTCAAAGCATCGAAAAGGTGCTCAAACATCCCGACTTCGAGATTCACAAGATCAAGACCAAAGAGTGGGTGCCGGAATTTGAAGCCGAGGAGGAAGACGAAAAGAAGAAACCGCATCTCGAAATCATCGGTGTGATCGGTGAAATCCTGTTCTGGGGTATTCTCATCGGCTTGGTGACGTGGCTGGTCGTGTATCTCGTGAAAAACCGCCATGTCTTCATCTCACGCGGGATCAGCAAGAAGGCCGTGGCAGCGCCGAAGGTCATCATGGGCATGAACATCACCCGCGAGAGCCTGCCGGACGACATCGTGGCCGCCGCACGTGCCGCCTGGGCCGCCGGAGATGCCAAGGAGGCGCTCAGTCTGCTCTATCGCGGTTCCCTCTCTTGGCTCGTCACCCGCCGCCGTGTGCCGATCTCTGACAGCGACACCGAGGAAGACTGCCTCACTCACGTCATCGCCGCCGGTGAAAAAAACGAGGCCGCTTACTTCAAACATCTCACCGGCGCATGGGTGAAGGTGGCCTATGCCGTTCTGCCCGTTTCAAACACCGAGATGAACACGCTGTGTGACCAATGGCCGTTCGAGACATCGAAAATGACGAATGAGTAAATCCGAATGACGAACGAAATCCCAATGACGAATGCCAAAGCCCGGCGCCGCTTATTTGAAGTCGGCGCAGGTTCGTCATTCGGATTTCGTCATTCCTTCATCATTCGGAAATTCGTCATTCGTCATTTCCTCCTCGCCCTTTGCGCCCTGCTCTGCGGCTGCAAGGGCCGCTGGGAGGATGTGGAAAAAACCACCGGCTATCACGGTAAAGCACGCGTGAACCCCTTCCTCGCCGCCGAACGTCTGCTGAACGATCTCGGGCATCAGGCACGCGGCGCGAAGTCGCTCACGAAAATGCCTCCACATGACAGCGTCATTCTCATCTCAGGTGAAAACGGCCTGCCGGAAGGCCGCGCGAAGCAACTGCTACGCTGGACCTACAGCGGCGGGCATCTCATCTACTGCCTCGGCGGTACCCGCGCTTACAACGACTTCCAAACGCAGTTCGGCTCCTTCATCTCCGCCATGCTCAAGGAGGAGGAAAAAGACCCAATCTTGACTCAACTCGGTGTCAGCGCCCAGAAGCGCGTGCCGTTGGAGGAGATTGAAGACATGGTCAAAGATGTCCTCAACGAGGCCGTCAAAGACGGATCGAAAAAAGCCGAACCACCCGCGAAGAAGGACGATAAAAAGAAGAAGAAATCCAAAAAGGATGAGGAAGACGAGTCCTGGCTCGAATCAGCGCAGGAAGTGAAGTGGAACAGCCAAAGCTACCGTCTCAGCCTCGGTGGGCATCAGCAGTTGATGCTGGATCGTTCCTTGAAGTCGGGCGAATTCGCCGCCGGGCCCAAAGACGCGGCCCTGGCGCTGCATTTGCAGCATGGCATGGGCCGCGTGACGCTGCTTGCCCATGCACGCCCCTTCCGCAACCACTGGATCGGCGAGCGCGATCACGCACGCTGGCTCTCCGCACTCGTCGGCGAGCATGGAACCAAGGAAGTGCTCTTTGTGGCCAGTTCCTCCGGCAGCTTCCTTGCCTTGCTCTGGCAGCACGGCTGGATGGCGCTCTTGGCGCTGGCCGTGTGCCTGATTTTCTGGCTGTGGTGGCAGATGCCGCGCTTTGGCCCGCTCGCCGAGATCGAACTCGACTCCACTCGCCACTTTGCCAGCCACATCGGCGCGCTCGGCGAGTTCTTCTGGCGTATGCGCCGCGGGCCGCTGCTCGTGACCGCCGCCCGTGACGCCGTGTGGGAGCGCGTGCGTGAGCGCCACCCTTCCCTGCACAACAGCAGCCGCCAGATGAGCGATGTCCTTGCCGCAGAAATCGCCCGCCGCACTCATCTGCCCGCCGAACGCGTCACCTCCGCGTTCGATGTGGCCCCGCCCGACAGCGCCCACAACCTCGTCACCCTCATGCGCGATCTCCAGGCCATCCGTCGCGCGCTTTAACTCCTCATATCAACACCCCCATGAACCCGATCCCCACTGAAACGCCCAGCGCTTACGCGCCGCCATCGTCGCCGCAAAGCACGACGATTTTTCAAAGCATCCACGCCGCCGTCGGCCAAGTCTTCGTGGGTCAGGAGGAGGTGCTGCATCAGGTGCTCGCCGCGTTGCTCGCCGGTGGACATGTGCTGCTGGAGGGCAAGCCCGGCCTCGGAAAGACGCATCTCGTGCTCGCCCTCTCGCGCACGTTTGGTGGTAGCTTCCGGCGCATCCAGTTCACGCCCGACCTGATGCCCTCCGACGTCTGCGGACACACCTTGTTCGACATGAGCAGCAGCACTTTCCGCGTGCGCCGCGGCCCGGTCTTTGCCAACCTGCTGCTGGCGGATGAAATCAACCGCGCCCCAGCCAAAACACAGTCCTCGCTGCTCGAAGTGATGCAGGAGGCGCAGGTCACGATTGATGGCGAGAGCCACACACTCGCGCCTCCCTTCATGACCTTCGCCACACAGAATCCCATCGAGCATGAGGGCACCTACCCGCTGCCCGAGGCCCAGCTCGACCGCTTCCTGCTCAAGGTGCTCATCGACTATCCTGATGTGGCGAATGAAACCTGGGTGGTGAAGGCCGTTTCATCTCGCGCCTCCGGTGGCGGACTCTCCGCCAGCACCGTTCAGCAAGTTTGCACGCCGCAGGACATCATCGCGGCTCAAGAAGAAGCGGCCGCTGTTCACGCGGTCGATCAGGTCGTCGATTACGCCGTGAATATCGTGCGCGCCACACGCCAGCACAGCGCCATCTCTCTCGGCGCTGGCACACGCGGCGCGATCAGCCTCGTGCGCATCGCCAAATCCTACGCGCTGCTCGAAGGCCGCCGCTACATCACCCCTGCCGATGTCAAACGCGCCGTGCTCCCCGTACTGCGCCATCGCGTGCAGCTCGCGCCCGAAATCGCCATCAGCGGACAAACCGTGGACGACATGCTCATGTCCCTGCTCAAGACCATCGAAGCCCCCCGCGTCTGATTTTCATGCGTCCGACCGCTCTAGTGCTCAAACTGCTCACCGCCTGGCTCGTCCTTGCGGTGATGGCTTGTGTTTGGGCGCAGTTTGTCATCCTGTGGCAAATCGGCGGCGGCTTGTTGCTGCTGGTGATGATCGTGGACGCGCTCACGCTGCCGGGTCGAGGCCGGATCACCGGGCAGCGCTCCGTTCCAGGTCGTTTTGCACTTGGAGTGGCTTCGCCGGTGACTTTGACCGTCACGCATGCCGCCAGACGTGCGCTCCAGCTTGAGGTGTTCGACGGCATCCCGACCGCAGCGGAAGCCGAAGGTCTGCCGCATCGCGTGAACGTGCCTGCAGGTGAGTTTGCGGCCATCAGCTATCAGGCGCGTTTTGTGCGGCGCGGGCAGCACGCCTTCTCACCCGCGCATGTGCTGGCCGATTCAATGTTCGGACTGTGGCGCAATCGCCATTTCGTCGCGGGAGAGAGCCAGACGAAGGCTTATCCGAACTACGAACCCGTCGTGCGCTTCGCCATGCTGGCGATGGCGAACCGAGTTGAGACCATGGGAATCATCAAACGCCGCCGCATGGGCGCATCGCTCGATTTCCATCAATTGCGCGACTATCAGGACGGCGATGTGCTCTCCCGCATCGACTGGAAGGCCACCTCGCGGCGTTCGATGCTCGTCAGCCGTGACTACGAAGAGACGCGCAACCAAACCATCCTCCTCGTGCCCGATTGCGGTCGCCGCATGCGTGCGCTCGATGGTGGTCTCAGCCAGTTCGACCACTGTTTGAATGCCATGCTCTTGATTGCCTTCATTGCGCTACGTCAGGGGGATGAAGTCGGCGTGGTGGGCTTCGGCGGCGTGCAGCGCTGGCTGCCGCCCGTCAAAGGTGCGCACAGCATGCCAAAGATCCTCAACCACCTCTACAACTACGAAGCCAGCAGCGAACCCAGTGATTTCATCGAAGCAGCCGAGCGCGTCATGACCCTGCAACGCCGCCGTGCGCTCGTGATCCTTCTCACCAACCTCCGCAGCGAAGACGGCGCGACACTCGCGTCCGCAGTCAGCGCCATGCAACGCCGCCACCTCGTGCTTGCGGCTACCTTGCGCGAGCAGGAACTCGACAACCGAGTCAACGCGCCTATCGACAGCCTGCACGACGCACTGCAATACGGAGCTCTAACCCATTACTTTGGTGAACGCAGGCGCTTGCTGGAGTCACTACGCGCTCAACGAGTGCTCACCGTGGACGAATCCG
>CAXNGR010000294.1:0-5748 GCA_964201265.1 Verrucomicrobiaceae bacterium | reverse complement strand
CTGGGGCGATCACGGCTGGAACCTCGCGGAGCACACGCTGTGGTGCAAACACAGTTGCTACGAGACCTCCATGCGTGTGCCGCTCATGATTCGTGCGCCCGGCTTTGATGGCGGCAAGAAAACCGAGGCGCTCACCGAGCTGATCGACGTGTATCCCACGCTCTGCGAGCTTGCCGGTGTGCCGGTGCCCGCTCACGTGCAGGGCCGCAGCTTCGTGCCGCTGCTCACCGATCCCTCGCAGCCATGGAAGACCCAGGCGATCGGCCGCTTCACCAACGGCGACACCATCCGCACGGACACGCATCGCTTCACCGAGTATTCGAGCCGCGATCAGGGTGCCTTTGCCCGCATGCTTTACGATCACCGCGCTGATCCCAGCGAAAACGTGAACGTCAGCGAGCAGGTCGGCCAATCGTCCACCGTCGAAGATCTCACCACCCGCCTCCGGGCTGGCAAAGGCAAGCCGGGTGATCTTCCTGCGAAGCCAGGCAAGTGACAGACCGGAGATCAAGGAAGGATCGGCGCTGCGCCGTCGTTAGCAGAGGCGATGAACCGCTTTGCTCTTCTCCTCGCTCTCTGCCCGTTGCTCTCCGCTTTCGCGGCCCCGCCGAATGTCGTCGTCTTCCTCGCTGATGACGCGGGCTGGGGTGATTACAGCCAGTCAGGCAACCAGATGGTCGCCACGCCGAACATCGACTCCATTGCGAAGGGTGGCGTGTCCATGGATCGCTTTTACGTCTGTCCCGTGTGCGCACCGACGCGTGCGGAGTTTCTCACCGGTCGCTACCATCCGCGTGGCGGAGTGCGTGGTGTCTCCACCGGGCAGGAACGACTCGATCTGGGTGAAAAAACCATCGCGGATGCCTTCAAGGCCGCCGGTTATGCCACGGGCGCGTTTGGCAAGTGGCACAACGGCAGCCAGTGGCCGTATCACCCCATGGCTCGCGGTTTTGACGAGTACTTCGGCCACACCTCGGGGCATTGGGGCGAGTACTTCGACGCGCCGCTGGAAGAGAACGGCAAGATGATCCGCACGCAGGGGTACATCGTCGATGTCTGCACGGATCGCGCCCTCGGCTTCATCGACAAGAACAAAGACAAGCCCTTCGTCTGCTACGTCCCCTTCACCACGCCGCACTCGCCCTGGGCTGCTCCCGAAGCGGATTGGAAGCGATTCAAGGACAAGCCCATCACCCAAACCGCCACGGATGCGGCCAAGGAAGTCGCCGATGAAACACGCTGCGCTTTGGCGATGATCGAGAACCAGGACATGAACGTCGGCCGCGTGCTTTCGCGGCTGAAAAAGCACGGTGTCGAGGAGAACACCATCGTCGTCTATTTCTCCGACAACGGACCCAACTCCATGCGCTGGACCGGCGGCATGAAGGGGAAAAAAGGCACCACCGACGAAGGCGGCGTGCGCTCCGTGTGCTACATCCGCTGGCCCGCGAAACTGCCCGCCGGACACACCGTCACCCAGATCAGCGGCGCGATTGATCTGATGCCCACGCTCACCGCGCTGGCCGATGTGAAGCGTGTGGGTGACAAGCCGCTCGATGGCCACGATCTCACGCCGCTGCTCCTGAAACAAGCCGCCGAATGGCCGGATCGCATGATCTTTTCCACCTGGGCCATGAACGCGAGCGTGCGCACGCAAACGCATCGGCTCGACAACGCAGGGCAGCTTTACGACATGATCGCCGATCCCGGTCAGGCCACGCCAATCAACAACAAGGAGCCTGCTCTGGCCGCAAAGCTCACCGACGCGGTGAAAGCCTGGCGACAGGATGTGTTCGGCGCTGCCGCAGCTTTGCCCAAAGCGAAGGGCGACAAGAAGAAAGGCGGCAACGCCGTCGATCCGCGTCCGATCCCGGTCGGTTATCGCGAGTTTCCCATCACCATGCTGCCTGCGCGTGATGGCGAGCCACGCGGTGGCGTGCAGCGCAGCAGCGGCGCGCCGAACTGCTCGTATTTCGTGAACTGGACGAGCAAGGACGACCGCATGGTTTGGCTGCTCGATGTTCACACCGCCGGTAAATACGAAGTGACCATCGACTACACCTGCAAGCTGCCCGACGCAGGCTCCACCATCGAGTTGAGCTTCCAGGAAGCAAAACTCAGCGGCAAAGTCGCCCCCGGCTGGGACCCGCCGCTCTACACGAACCAGGACACGCTGCCACGACCGCATGGCGAGAGCCAGATGAAGGAATTCCGCACGCTCAAACTCGGCGAAACGACCCTGCCCACCGGCCAAGGCCAGCTCACCCTCCGCGCCCTCGACATCCCCGGCTCCTCCGTCATGGACGTGCGCCGCGTCACGCTCACGCTGCTGCCATGAAACACCTCTTCCTCCTCCTCGCCCTTTGCCCGATGCTCTTCGCGGCTCCGCCAAACATCATCCTCATCATGGCCGATGACTTCGGTTACGAGTGCATCACCGCGAACGGAGGCGAGTCGTATCAGACGCCGCATCTCGACCGCCTCGCGGCCAGCGGCATGCGCTTTGAGCACTGCCACTCGCAGCCGCTTTGCACGCCCACGCGGGTGCAGCTCATGACGGGCAAGTACAATGTGCGGAACTACCTGAACTTCGGCACGCTCATGCGCACGGAAACGACCTTCGGGCACCTTTTGAAGAAAGCGGGCTATGCCACCGGCATCTGTGGCAAATGGCAGCTCGGGCGCGAGAAGGACTCGCCGCAGCACTTCGGATTCGATGAGTCACTGCTCTGGCAGCAGACGCGCCGCCCGCCGCGCTATGCCAATCCTGGCCTCGAACTCAACGGCGAGGAGAAAGAGTATCCGCAGGGCAGCTACGGACCCACGCTCATCAACGACTTCGCTCTCGATTTCGTCACTCGGCACAGAGAGAAACCCTTCTTTCTCTACTACCCGATGATCCTCACGCACGATCCCTATCAGCCCACACCGGACAGCCCGGACTGGGACCCCACGATCAGCAGCGAGGCGAAACAACGCGATGTGAAGCACTTCGCCGAGATGGTGGCCTACATGGACAAGATGATCGGCCGTCTCGACGCGAAACTCGGCGAACTCGGCATCCGCGACAACACGCTGCTCATGTTCCTCGGTGACAACGGCACCGGCAGAGGCGCGACGAGCCGCTTCAAAGGCGCGGACTATCCGGGTGGCAAAGGCAGCACCACGCACAGCGGCCATCATGTGCCGCTCATCGCAAGCTGGCCCGCCGTGATGAAGCAGGGCCGCGTCAACCGCGATCTCATCAGTTGCGCCGACTTTCTGCCGACGATCTGCGCCGCAAGTGGCTCCGATATTCCTGCGAACGTCGATGGCGTGAGCTTCCTGCCACAACTGCGCGGCGAGCCGGGCACGCCGCGTGAGGCACTCTACATGTGGTATTCGCCACGCCAGAAGTTCGACCTCACGGTGAGCGAGTCCGCCTTCGATCACAGCCACAAGCTCTACCGCAGCGGCGAACTTTACGATCTCAAGGCCGACCCGAAGGAGAAAGCCCCGCTCACCGGCAATCAGCCCGCCAGGGCCAAACTCCAGGCCGTGCTCGATCAATACAAGGACGCCCGTCCCGCCGAGCTTGACCGCCAGTTCGAGGCGTCGATGAAAAACCAGCCTACAGCCGAGAAGAAAAAGAAGAAGCGCAATAAGTAGGCTGGATCGGATACGAAACTACTTCTTGGGCGCACCTTCTTTGAACTTCGCCATGAGTTCCTGGAACTTCTTGTTCAGCGCCTGGTGCTCGGGGCTTTTGCGGTCGTGTTTGGCACGATCGGCGGCGAGGGCTTTGATCTCCACGGCGAGGGCACGGCGTGCTTCGGTGCCACTGGTGGCGGCGGTGTCCGCTTTGATTTCCACATCGTCCCAGTCGTCGGTGCGGAAGACCGAGGCAGGCAGGCCTTCACTGTTGATGAGGTTCGCACCTTCGGGATTCGAGGCCCAGGCATAGCGCACGGCGGCGGGTTGCTTCACTTGATCGCTGCTGACGATGACGCTGTCCGTGCCGTCGATTTTCCCATCGGCCCAGTGCCAGATTTTGTCGGCCCCGGCAATCTCGAAACGCTTCAAAGCGCCGCCGTCGCGTGATTTGAGGACCGTGCCACTTTGATCAAAGGTCACGCGGATCGCGCCGTCCTTCACCGCGCTCGATTTGAAGAGCGGACCGCTATAGATCAATTCCTTGCCGTAATCCTTCGCCAAAGCCCAGCGTGCGAGACGCTCGCCGGGGTCTTTTTTGTTCTTCGGATGGATGTCGTTCGCCTCGCCGACATCGTTGGTGATCGCCATACCGGTCTTCAGCGTGGTTTCGAGCACGCGGCGCATGCGGTCCTGGCAAAGCGCCCAAGGATCAGGCTCGCCGGGCTCGGTGGAAGGCGCGCGGTAGCTGGCGAGCTGCACATAGTAGAAGGAGAACTCGTCATTCCAGCGCTTGCGCCAGTCATTGATCATGAGCGGCAGCGTCTGGTCATAGGGCACGGCTCCAGCCTTCGCATTGCCTTCACCTTGGTACCAGATCGCGCCGCGCATCGTGTAACCGGTGAAGGGATGGATCATCGCAGCAAAGAGCACGCCGGGCTTGCCTTCGGTGAGCAGCGGACGCTTCGGCGCATCGGGCTTCTTGGGCAGGCGTTTGCGTTCTTCGGCAGATTTGCCCTTCGCGGCGGCCATCGTGGCCTTCCACTGCTCCAGTTTTGTCGCATAAGCCGCCTCCGCCTTGGCTTGATCGTAACCGGCTTCGTCCTTCAGCATCGCATCGACGAGCGCTTTCGTGCCTGGCAGCGTGTTCAAGGCCTCGCGACTCGTGAACGTCTCCACCGGCTTGCCACCCCACGCAGATTTGATCACGCCGACAGGAATACCGAGTTCCAGGTGCAGCTTCCGTGCGAAGAAAAACGCCACGGCGGAGAATCCCGGCACCGTTTCCGGCGTGGAGGCCTGCCACACGCCTTCGATGTCGTCTTGATTCTCGGCTGCGGTCACCAGCGGCGCATTGAACATGCGCAGCGCGGGGTGCTTCGACTCCGCGATGAGGCCCGCGTATTCTGGCGAGCGGTTCATGGTGTAGAACATGTTCGACTGCCCCGACGCGAACCACACTTCACCGACGAGCACGTCTTCAATCACGATCTTGTCCTTGCCCGCCGAGATCGTCAGCGCCGCGCCATTCGCGTCAGCGGTTCCGGTTTCAATCTGCGCCCTCCATTTGCCATCGGCAGCGGCTTTTGTGGTCGCGGTCTTGCCTTTGAAGGAAACCGTGACCTCGGCTTTGGCATCCGCCTTGCCCCAGATGGCGGCGGCACGCTCGCGCTGGAGCACCATGTGGTCGGAGAAGAAATGCGGCACGCTCAGTTCGGCGAGGAGCAGGCTGGGAGATAGGAGAAGAAAAGTGAGGAGGCGTTTCATGGGAGAGTGGCGTCGAGGAGACATGCCGGGTGCCTAACGACCGGCTGCCGCATGAGCTTGCAGGGGAGATTTGGCGTGGACGCCGATTCGCGAGATAGGCAGCCTTGTGCCGCCGTTCCCCTTCTGAAGATGAATCTCCCAGCCCTCTTTCTTTGTCTCTCGGTCGCCATCGCCTCAGCGCAGGTTCCCCTGGAGGAATACAGCACCAATCATGTCACCCACGGGCCGATGCTGGGTCTCGTGACCGAAAACAGCGTGAAGGTTTGGGCGCGGACACATCTGGCGGGCGAGTTTGCGGTGCGTTATGGCGTGAACGCGGAAAATCTCGATCAAACCTCCGCAGCGGTGACA
>CAXNGR010000293.1:0-5753 GCA_964201265.1 Verrucomicrobiaceae bacterium | reverse complement strand
GAAGGGCGCTGTGCGCCGTTGACGCGGTTTGCCAAACCATCGTCAACGACTGCAAACAACTGCCGGACCATCGCAAACCACGCAAATCACGGCACCACCTGCACCGGCGTGCCTTGCGGACAGGCGTAATAAAATTTCTCCGCCATGTGGCCGGGGAGGCGGATGCAGCCGTGGGAGGCGGGATAGCCTGGCAGATAGCCCTGATGCATGCCGACGCCGCCGTAGATGCGCATGAAGTAGTACATCTTCGCCCCTTCAAACCGCGTGCCGGGCGGGCGCGGATCTTTTCGGTTGTCGATGTTGGTCATGATGACGTTGCCGTAGTAGTCCTCGTAGTCGCCGTAGATGGAGGATTTGTGGTCAATGTCCTTTTCAATCACGCTGTAACGGCCAGGACGGGTGTCATAACCCTCGGAGCCGGAGGAAATGGGTGAGCCACCGGCCAGTTCTCCACCCTTGAACAAGTACACCATCTGCTCGCCCAAATTGATGACGATGCTGGGCCTACCCTGCATGTCGTCGGCATACCAGAACGAACCATCGTTGCGGTTAAGGCCAATGAGGCGGCGCACCTGGCCGTTCACAAAACGAGCGGCGCGTGGAATCTCCCCGGTGACGACACGGCGGGCGAACTGAAAGCTGTTGTTCCCCGCTGTCTGAACGGAGGTACAACTGCTCAACAAGACCACGAGAAGAAGGAGACGCAAAACCATGCCCGAGGATTTGGCCGTGCGGGGTTCCTTGTTCAAGGCTCAATATTCAGAGTTTTTTCAACTGCCGAGCGCACCTTTGACCTCAGGCTTTCGCAGGGCCTTGGCCAGCTTATCGAGCACGCCGTTGACGAAGGAGCCGGATTCACCGGCGCTGAGGGCTTTGGCGATGTCGATGGCCTCATTGAGAATGACGGGCGCGGGCACGTCGGGGCAGTACAGCAACTCATAGGAGGCGACACGCAGCACATTGCGGTCCACGGCGGCGAGACGCTCCAGGCGGAAGTTTTCAACGAGGCCCGTGATGTGCCCGTCGATCTCTTCTTGATGGTCAATGACGCCTTTGATCAGGCTTTCAGCATAGGCACGGGTGAACGCCTTCGCGCTGTGCAGAGTCCAGAAGACCTCGGCATCCTCGGGTTTTTGCTCACCTTGCAGGTCTCTGGAGAAAAGGAATTGAATGGCGGCTTCGCGGCCGTCGCGGCGTTTTCCCATGATGTTAGGCGTGGTCGATGGGTTCGCCGGCAAAGCTGGCCTTCATTTTGCCGAACAGATTGATCATTTTGACGCAAGTCTGGGCGGCTTCCGTGCCACGATTGATGGTCGCCCCCAAACAGCGCTCCTCAGCCTGCTCCTCGCTGCTGACGAGCAGGACTTCATGAATGACGGGAACGCAATGTTTCACGGCCATCTGCTGCAAGGCATCCGTGACGGATGCACCGACGAGATCGGCATGCTCGGTGGAGCCACGAATGATAACGCCAAGGGCGATCACCGCATCCGGTGCGCTGCCACGCAGCACCAGCTCGGTGCAAACCGGAATCTCGAACGCGCCAGGGACACGATAGACATCCAGGGAGGCATTCGGAGCGATGACCTCAATCTCTTCCTTAACGGCATTGAGCAGGCCCTGGACGAACTGATTGTTATACAGCGAGGCGACGACGGCGATGCTGATCGGCTCCTGGGTGGGACGGGGACGGCTGGAGGCGTAATTGGACATTGGAAAGGAAATGACGAACTCAGAATGACGAATGACAAATGGCGTCGTTCAAGGTGGGTCTGGTGGTTGTTTGGATCATTTGGCTTGGGTATTGGGTCATGCCTTCGTCATTCGGCATTTCAAAGCCGGTGCCCCATTTTTTTCTTCTTGGTTTCAAGATAGCGGGCGTTCTCCGGCTTTGGGGATGACTTGATGGGAACCTGCTCGGTAATTTCGAGCTTGTGACCTTCGAGCCCGACAACTTTGCGCGGGTTGTTGGTCATGAGCTTGATTTTTCGCACACCGAGATCGGAGATGATCTGCGCACCGATCCCGTAGTCCCGCAGGTCCATGGGAAAACCGAGTTTGAGATTCGCCTCGACTGTGTCCAGGCCCTGTTCTTGCAGTTTGTAGGCCATGATCTTGCCGTGCAGGCCAATGCCGCGGCCTTCATGACCGCGCATGTAGATGATGATCCCCTTCCCTTCGTCGGCGATGTGTTTCATCGCGGCATGGAGTTGGCTGCCGCAATCACAGCGGCGGGAGGCAAAGATGTCTCCCGTGAGGCACTCGCTATGTACGCGGACAAGAATGGACTCACCTGGCGTGATGTCTCCCATGACCAGAGCGACATGATGCACGCCGTCGAGGCTGCTCTTATAAAGGTGCAGCTTGAAGACGCCAAAGTCAGTGGGCATGTCCACGACCTCGATTTTTTCCACCAGCTTTTCGCTCAGGCGGCGATGCGCGATGAGATCGGCAATGCTGCACATCTTGAGGCCATGCTTCTTGGCAAATTTCTTCAAGTGAGGCAGGCGGGCCATGGTGCCGTCGGGATTCATGATCTCGATCAAGACACCGGCCTCGCGCAAACCGGCCATGCGGGCCAGATCGACCGCCGCCTCGGTGTGACCGGCGCGGCGCAGCACACCGCCGGGCTTGGCGACGAGCGGATTGATGTGACCGGGCTGCACGAGGTCGGCAGGCACGCTTTTTGGGTCGGCGAGGAGGCGTATGGTGCGAGTACGGTCAGCGGCGCTGATGCCAGTAGAGATGCCTTGGGCGGCATCGACGGTGACGGTGAAGTCAGTTCGGAAGGCCTCGCGGTTCTCTGGCACCATGCTAGCCAGATTGAGCCTTTGAGCGATTTCGAGCGAGACCGGCACGCAGAGCATGCCGCCGCCTTGGCGAACCATGAAATTGACCATCTCGGCAGTGATTTTTTCAGCCGCGCAGATGAGATCCCCTTCGTTTTCGCGATCCTCGTCATCAGTCACAATCACCATGCGCCCGGCGCGGATGTCAGCGAGGACGGACTCCACGGAGTCAAAGAGGGCGGGCTTCTGGCGGGGCATGGGAGGTGTGGAAAAGAGCCAATGCCGCTGGTGCGGCGTTCGGGGGAGGATGATTTAGCCGGTTGGGGCAGGTTTTCCAGCACGAGCTTGGTTTTTCGTTGCTGTGGCAGAGAGGAATCGCGTAATGTCATCTGCATGCCGCCTCCCACCAAAGTCAAACGCCCGTCCGCCATCGCGGTGGGGGAGTTTTTCAAGCAGAACGAAAAGGCGCTCAAACTGAAGCTGGTCGGCACGGAGGCGGGTTTTGACCGCAAGATTCATGAACCCTCGGTAAACCGCCCAGGCCTAGCCTTGTCCGGCTTCTTCACCTACTTCGCCTACAAGCGCATCCAAGTCATCGGGAACTCGGAGCACTCCTTTCTGGAAGGGCTGGAACCGAAACTGCGTGCGGCGCGTTTCAGCCAGCTTTGTTCCTGGGACATTCCCTGCATTGTCATCGCCCGAGGGCATCGCCTTGACGAGGAGCTGATCGAGATCGCTAACTCGGCTGGCATCTCGGTGTTTCAGACGAGCATGATGACGATGCGCTTTCTCAACGCCGCCACCATCAAGCTGGAGTGGACCTTTGCGCCGAGCCTACTCGTCCATGGCTGCATGGTGGACGTGCAGGGCGTCGGCGTGCTGATCCAGGGAGACAGCGGCTGCGGCAAAAGTGAGAGCGTCATCGGGCTGCTTCAGCGTGGTGGCAGCCTCGTGGCGGATGACGCCGTGCGGCTGCGGCTCATTGAGGACCGCGAGATCGTCGGCTCCGCGCCGGACCTCACGCGTGGGATGATCGAAATCCGCGGCTTGGGCATCCTAAACGTGGCAGCGCTCTTCGGCGTGGGCGCGGTGCGCCTGAGCAAGCGGCTGGATTTCATCGTGGAGCTGGTGCGTGGCGCTAAAACCCAGGATCTGGAGCGCGTAGGCGTCAGCACGGACTCCCGCGAGGTCATGGGCATGAAAATCGAGCGCGTGGCACTGCCCGTGGAGCCTGGGCGCGACGTGGCGGGCCTCATTGAGCTGGCAGCCATCAACTTCAAGCTCCGCACCTTCGGCTACAACAGTGCCGTGGAGTTTGATCAAAGGTTGTTGAAAAAGATGACGGATGACCAATTAGGTTAGCCTGCCAGCGCCCCCCTTCCCCGCCCCACACCATGAGCATTGAAAAAGAACTGACGATCCGCAACAAGATGGGCATGCATGCGCGCCCAGCGGCTCAGTTCGTCAAACGCGCCAGCAAGTACCAGTGTGACGTTTGGGTGGAAAAGGACGACGAGCCAGTGAATGGCAAGAGCATCATGGGCCTCATGATGCTGGCTGCTGGTCGCGGCGAGACAATTAAGATCATCGCCGACGGCAGCGATGCCGAGCAGGCTGTGGCCGACCTGGAGGAACTCGTGTCCTCTGGCTTTGGCGATGTGGAGTAATCTAGGGGCTGGATGCTTGATGCTGGATCACTGTTTGGCAGGATCAGCCGGGCGTGACATCACTCGAATTTCCTCGCCTCCTTGCGGCTCAGGCGGCGGCTCCTTGAGCATCTCCAGCATCATCGTGCCGATGAGATAAATCAGCCCGCCCCCCACTCCGGCACCGATGGCGATGAAGCGGCGCTGCCAGACGTTCTCCGGGTCGATGGCCCACCAAAAACGCATGCACAAAAGGATCCACAGGATGCTGCTGCCGAGAACTAGAAGATGGCCGGTTGTCATGCGCGAGTGTGGATTGGCTTTGCATCGTAGGCGACAAGAAAATAGAGCGCCCACGCTGCAACTGGGGCGGGCGTCAAAAATGGGAAGAAACACGCCGCCTGATTTCTTTAACCGCTCACTCCTCGTGCGGAAGGTTCCAGGCCTTCAGCCACTCGGTTTGGGTGCGTTTGAAGCCTTTTTTGAGCAATCTCTCCTCCATGTCGGCGAGATGGGCGGCTCCGTAAAAGATCGCGAGGCGTTTCTTCCCGGCGGCGATCTGCTTGTCCATCACTTCCAGCGCCACACGATTCCGTTCGCCGACAAGCACGGTGCCGTCGCCGGATTCGACCCCGGCCATGATGTCCTCCACGCTGTCGAACTCCTGGGCGATCATGCGTTTCAAGCCGGTGCTGCTGTCTTTCGCGGTGAAGACCTTCAGGAGCATCACCAGCCCGGCCGTGTCGGAATCCAGGCCCTTCTTGGCGTTCGCGGACTTCTGCGCCTGCACGGCCTTCAGGTAGAGCGTGAGGAAGCTCTCCTTCTTCGTCTCCTGGGTTTTCGTGAACTGCTTCATGTTCATGTCCGCATGAACAAAATTTTTCGCCTTGTAGTCGATGCCTTCGAGCTGGCCGTGCAGTTTCAGCGCGTCTTTCATCATCGCCTGAAGTTGACCCACCCAGGCGAGGTTTTGCCCGTCCTTCGACGGCGGCTCCTTGCCACGCTCTTCCATCGGCGGTCCGACGAGTTCATAGAGCACGGCGTCGTAAGTTTTGAACCGCGTGTTTAAGCCATCAAAATAGGTCTTGTCGGCAATGTGGACGGCCCCCACGAGATCGACCTGCACCTTCTGTGGCGATTCATAGGTCACCACCGCCGTTTGCAGGCTATCGCTCGTTTCCTCCTCGGCAAAACGGATGAACTTGGACTTGGGCTCCTCCGCTGCGGAATGCGCCACAAGGGCCAGCAAGGCCGGAAGCAGAAGGAGTCGCTTCATCGTCGTGGAAATGGATGTTTCAGCCCGGAGTCTTGAACAAGC